>JAPLRW010000263.1 GCA_026398935.1 Methylococcales bacterium | reverse complement strand
CGGCCTCTTGCTTCGCAGCTTTTGCGGCTTCACTAGCCTCTTTCTTCGCAGCTTCCGCCGCTTGTTGCTTGGCTAACGCGGCCTCTTCAGCTTGTTGTTTTTCTTTCGCATCAGCAACAGCTTTCTGTTTGGCTTCGGCGGCCTCTTGCTTCGCTGCTTTTGCGGCTTCAGCGGCAGCTTTCTTCGCGGCTTCAGCCGCTTGTTGCTTGGCTAACGCGGCCTCTTCAGCCTGTTGTTTTTCTTTCGCATCAGCGACAGCTTTCTGTTTGGCTTCGGCGGCTAATTGCTTTGCTGCTTTCGCAGCTTCAGCGGCAGCTTTCGCGGCTTCGGCGGCATCCTTCTGCTCTATTAAGGCACTGCCCTTTGGTTGCTCAACAACAGGTGCTTGTTTAGCAGTAGGTGGCGTGGATGGCTTAACGGGTTGACTTGCTGCTGTATTAGCGGATCTTGCTGGAAGCGCATCAATCAACGAAGCTTGAATAATCTCCGGCTGAGGTGGTTCTTCAAGCTTAGTCGGCTCAAAATGCAACCCAATTGCAAAAACAAGCATCAAGAGCAAATGTAAGCTCAGTGATAAAGCAAACGGCCAGACAGAACCTTGTTTATTTTGCATAGAATTATTGCTTAGGGGTGGTCATTAAGCCCACACTAGGCACTCCTGCATTTTTTAATGCTGCCATGATGGTTACCACTTTGCCATAATCAACTTCTTTGTCACCACGAATGAAGATGGGGGTTTCCGGCTTATTTTTAATTACCGCCGCCACTCTAGTCAATACATCGCCTTCTTCCACAGGCTTTTCTTGGTGATCACCGACGTCTATAAAAAACTGACCTTGTTTATCAATAGACACAATAATGGGCGGCTCTTTTTTAGGCTCGACAGTTTTCGCCTCAGCGTTTGGCAGATCAACATCAACCCCAGTCTGTAAGAGTGGGGTCGTGATCATAAAAATAATAAGCAACACCAATGTTACGTCAATGTAAGGTACAACATTAATTTCTGCTATAGGCTTTCTACGACCCGTCTTTCTGCTCATCGTTTATGCGCCTGTCTTTGCAATAACACCACAAATTCATCGGTAAATAATTCATACCGTGCTGATAAACGATCTAATCTGGTACTAAAACGATTGTAAGCAACAACCGCTGGAATAGCCGCAAACAAACCGATAGCAGTTGCAATCAATGCTTCGGCAATACCCGGCGCGACTGATGCCAACGTGGCTTGTTGCACATCACCTAACGATCGAAATGAGTTCATAATTCCCCATACGGTTCCAAATAAACCAATATAAGGACTCGTTGATCCAACCGTTGCTAAAAAGGGTAACGATTCATCAAGGCTGTCCAGTTCACGCTGTTGTTCAATACGCATCGCACGATGCGCATTTTCAACTTGTACGGAAGGATCAATCCCGCCCATTTGTTGCATTTTAGAAAACTCTTTGTAGCCAGCTACGAAAATCTTTTCGATACCTTCCGGCTCAAAATCCTTGACCATCATGTTGCGGTATAATTCAGATAAATCAATTCCAGACCAAAATTCGGCTTCAAATTCCTCTGTTACTTCAATGGCTTGATTTAATTGTTTGCGTTTACTAAAAATAAAGGTCCAAGAAACAATTGATGCCACTAATAAAATAAGCATAACAAATTGAACCACAATACTGGCTGAGGCAATTAAGTGTAAGATGGATAAGTCAGTTTTCATTTTGTAACTGTTCTAATAACGGTTGTGGAATCGCTGTAGGGCGCATGGTTGTTGCATTCAAACAGGCTATGCCTATTTTTGTTCGACACAGAGTTACTGCATCTCTCGTCATCAATTGGTCGAAAAATATCTGAGTTCGCTTGACTTCGGCTATTGTTGTACTAACCTCTAGTAGATCATTAAAACGTGCAGGACTCAAATAATCAAGTTGCACGGATCGTACTACAAAAATGACATTGGCGGTTGTTCGCAATGCATCCTGCTCGTAGCCGATGGCGCGCAACATCTCCGTTCTAGCACGCTCAAAAAACTTGAGATAATTGGCGTAATACACAACCCCACCCGCATCGGTGTCTTCATAATAGATACGAATCGGCCAACTAAACGTTTGCATGCCATATCCTTTTCAGCAAAGCAGCAATTATAAGGCAAATTCACCCTAACTTAAAAAAACAATAACAATTCGGCTTAAAAACAAAGATGTCCGCTGTTTTAATCATTCAAAAATACAGACTCACCCTATTCATTTCCTACAAAATGAAGCAACCGTAAAAGAGCATACTACTTTTACATTAATGGTTGCTTAATCGTAAAAAAACAGCGATTACGCCTAAAAAATATTTTTAACGGTACTTTATTTCAATCGCCGCGCTACCCAGCCAGCGCCGCAATCGAAGCAGTAACTCATCGCGCGGGTGTACTCGCCATTGATCACCCAATTGTAAATACGCCTTGGCCGTTGGTGCTTGATAATAAAGCTGGATGGGGCAATTACCATCCTTATAAGGCTGCAAAACCTCATCCAGCCGCTGTACAAATTCACGGCTGGGCGTGCCACTAGGCCACGTTAAGACAATCGCTCTCGCAAATCCTTCGCGCGCATGTTCAATACTGTAAAGTTTCTCAGCTGTTAAGCGTAAGGTATTTGAAAAATCATCCACACTGACTGACCCTTCAGCCACCAGTAGCGAATCTTTACCCAAAATATCACGGTATTTATCATAGGTATCACCAAAAGCGGCTACCTCAAGACGCCCCGTGCGATCATCAAGTGTCGCAAACCCCATGTTTTTACCGTTTTTTGTTTGACGGGTGCGCATCTCCACCACCAGCCCTGCCACCCGTGCAGACAGCTTACTTTTACTGCGTTCGGCATCGGCTAACAAGCTGGCGATACTGCCATTAGTAATGAATTTTAATTCCTCGGCGTATTGATCAATAGGATGACCAGTTAAATATAAACCTAACACCAACTTTTCAGCCGCCAAACGCTCATCATCTGACCAAGGCTCAACAAGCCGATCCGCATCAGTGCTATGTTGTTCTGCGTCGGAAATATCGTTTACGTCCAAGCCAAACAAATCATATTGCCCGGTCTGCGCCATTTTCCCATGCTGTTCGGCGACTTTTAAAGCCATGGGCAATTCAGCCAAATGTGCAGCACGATTGGGGTCAAAAACATCGAACGCACCAGCTTTAATTAAAGCCTCCAAGACCCGTCGATTAACTTTTCTTAAATCAACCCGCTTACAAAAATCCACCAGCCCGGTAAATAAACCATTAACCTCACGCTCTTGAATAACATCGTCAATAGCATTCTCACCCACACCTTTAATGGCACCGATACCATAAACAATCGCATCACTGGTCAAACTCAACGGCTTAACAGTAAACCGAAAATAAGAAACGTTAATATCCGGCGGTGTTATTTGCAGCTTCATTTGCCGACATTCTTCAATCAAAATGACGACTTTATCGGTGTTGTCCATATCCGAAGACAATACGGCCGCCATAAATGCTGCCGGATAATGTGCCTTTAACCAAGCCGTCTGGTAAGCAACCAAGGCATAAGCGGCCGAATGTGATTTATTAAACCCATAGCCTGCAAACTTTTCCATTAAATCGAACGTATAGGTGGCAATAGACTCATCAATGTCATTGGCAATAGCACCACTGGTGAACTTTTCACGTTCTTTTGCCATTTCCTCCGGCTTCTTTTTACCCATGGCGCGACGCAACATATCCGCACCGCCCAAGGTATAGCTGGCCAGCTCACGCGCAATTTGCATCACTTGCTCTTGATACAAGATAACGCCGTTAGTCGGTTTTAAAATAGGAATTAATGTAGCGTGTGCATATTCCGCTTTCGCGCCATGCTTAACATTAATATAATCGTCCACCATGCCAGACTCTAGTGGGCCAGGACGAAACAGTGCGACAAGCGCAATAATGTCATCAAAACAATCCGGCCTAAGCTTACGGATTAATTCTTTCATACCACGGGATTCTAACTGGAATACCGCCGTGGTTTGGCTCTTGGTCAACAAGTCATAGGTGGCTTTATCATCACGTGGAATCTGAGTAATATCCAGCAGCGCCTCGCCATCAGCCTGTTTTTTCTTATTAATGGTTTGCAACGCCCAGTCAATAATCGTCAGCGTTCGCAGCCCCAAAAAGTCGAACTTAACCAAGCCGACCGCTTCTACATCATCCTTATCAAACTGGGTAACTAAATTTCCACCGCCCTGCTCGCAATACAGCGGGGTAAAATCCGTGAGTTTAGTGGGCGATATAACCACGCCACCCGCATGTTTTCCAGCATTTCGCACCACACCTTCTAGCGATAAAGCCATGTTAATAAGCGACTTAACCTCTTCATCCGTGTCATACAATTGCTTTAATTCGGGACTGTCTTTCAAGGCTTTTTGTAGGGTCATGCCAATTTCAAACGGCACCAACTTCGATAACCGATCAACAAAACCGTAACCGAAAGCCAGAACCCGTCCAACATCGCGAATAACCGCTTTAGCAGCCATCGAACCATAAGTAATAATTTGTGACACATGGTCACGACCATAATGATCTGCAACGTAGGCGATGACCTCATCGCGCCGATCCATGCAAAAATCGACGTCAAAATCCGGCATAGAGACCCGCTCAGGATTAAGAAAGCGTTCAAATAACAAATCAAATTCAATGGGATCTAGGTCAGTAATCTTTAAGGCATAGGCCACTAAAGAACCCGCACCGGAACCACGACCGGGACCGACAGGAATTAAATTATTTTTTGCCCATTGAATAAAATCCGCCACAATCATGAAGTACCCAGGAAAACCCATTTGGATAATCACGTCCAACTCTATTTGCAAGCGTTCATCGTAGGCTCGTCGATTTTCCTCACATGTGCCAGTACCAATAGCGGGATATTGTACTAGTCGTTCTTCTAGCCCTTGCTGGGATGCTTGGGTAAAAAATTCTGCCAACGTCATACCTGCAGGCACAGGAAAATCCGGTAAATAGTTTTCACCCAAGGTTAATTGGATATTACAGCGTTTAGCAATTTCAACCGTATTACTGATAGCCTCAGGAATATCTGCAAACAGCGCCTGCATTTCAGCGGGTGAGCGTAAATATTGTTGCGCGGTATAGTCTTTAGGGCGGCGACTATCATCTAAAACACGCCCCTGATTAATACACACCCGAACCTCGTGCGCCTCGAAATCGGTGCTGTTCATAAAGCGCACATCATTCGTAGCCACTACCGGTAAATTCAGCGCAATGGCCAATTGCACAGCAGCGGTTAAATAACGCTCTTCATCACGTTTACCGACCCGCTGTATCTCTATATAAAAATTATCAGGGAACATCTGCGCCCATTTACGCGCATTTTGTTTGGCGAGGGTATCTTTATCACTCAATAAAGCACAACCAATATCACCCTCCATCGCACCCGACAAAGCAATCAACCCCCCATGATTATCTTCCAACCAAGTAAACTGCACCATGGGCACACCTTGATGCTGCCCTTCTTGATACGCTTTTGAAATCAGTTCTGTAAGGGTAACGTAACCAAGTTTATTTTTAACCAGTAAGGTTAGGCGAAACGGATTCGTCGGGGCATCTGGATTAAAAATCAATATATCCGCACCCGCAATTGGCTTAATACCTGATGCCATTGCACTGCGATAAAATTTAACCAATGAAAATAAATTGGCGTGCTCGGTGATAGCAATCGCAGGCGAACCTTGCTCGGCTAATTTTTTGATGAGGGGTTTGATTTTTACAATACCGTCAACTAACGAAAATTCGGTATGTAAACGAAGGTGAACGAAGTCTGGCTGCATAATATCAAGGTAAAAACTGAGGGCGAATAGTACTTACGTTCGTTGAGCATTCAGACGAGCAGCTACGTTACGTTATCGGATGCATCGACGGGAACGCTTAGAAAAGGATGCGCAATGCCTCGCTCATAACTTAAGAGCAATACGGTTTTACTGGCGCAAAAGAACGGCGATGAATGGGCGTGATGCCTAGCTGCTGTATTTTTTGCAAATGCAGCGCCGTAGGATAGCCTTTGTGTTTAGAAAATTCGTAGCCCGGATAAACAGTATCCAAAAACACCATTTCGTTATCACGGGCAACTTTAGCCAAAATAGACGCGGCAGAAATGGCGGGAATTAACAAATCCCCTTTAACAATGGTTTCGCAGGAACACGCAATAGGCGGTTTTTGATTACCATCTACCAACACTTGCTCAGGCGTAACCGTCAGCATGCTAAAAGCCCTACTCATCGCTAATAATGCTGCCTGCAAGATATTGATGTGATCAATTTCACTGGCTTCACTACGAGCGACTGCCCAGTCAAGAGCAGACTGTTTAATTAAAGCGGCCAATGCACTACGCTGCTTCGGCGATAATTTTTTAGAATCAGTTAATCCTGCAATAGGCTTATCAGGATCAAGGATAACCACCGCCGCAAACACTGCACCCGCAATACACCCTCGCCCGACTTCATCAATACCTGCTACGACAGAAAACGCTCCCGGCGTTTGTAAATCAATTCCTGTATTTATCGGAGGATACCGCGCGTTACATTGCGTAAAAAACTCACCATAATAGACAGCTCAGTACATTCGCCAGCAATGTCTTCCATCTCCTCAATAGCGTCTTCTAATCGGGCATTGGTTTTGTACAAAATCTTATACGACTTTCTAATTAACCGAATCGCTTCAGGAGAAATACCGTTACGCTCCATACCGACAGAGTTAATACCGTGCGGACGGGTTGGACTACCCCCGACCATCACAAAAGGCGGTACATCCTGCGTAATAGCGCTACCCATCGCCGAAAAACTAAATTGACCAATTTGCGTAAATTGATGCACTAAGGTAAATCCGCCAAGAATAGCATGGTTACCTAAATGCACATGACCTGCCAATGACGCACCATTAGCCATAATCACATGATTACCGACAATGCAGTCATGCGCAACATGCGTATACGCCATAAATAAATTATCACTGCCGATCTGCGTCAAAGACCTGTCTTGCTTAGTACCGCGATGCATGGTGGTAAACTCACGAATCACATTACGATCACCTATTTCAAGGCGCGTGACCTCCGCGGCATATTTTTTGTCCTGGGGATCTTCACCAATAGAAGAAAACTGATAAATACGATTGTCTTTACCAATACTAACCGGGCCTTTTATAACCACATGGGGGCCGATAACAGTGCCGGAACCGATTTTGACATGCGCGCCAATAACGGAGAATGGGCCAATGACCACATCCTCAGCTATCTCGGCACGCTTATCAACAACCGCGTTTACATCAATCAAGATTCTTCTACCGCAGCAGCACAACGAATATTCGCACTGGCAACAAATTCACCATCAACCTCAGCACGGCAATCAAACGCCCAAATATTTTGTCTGGTTTTTACAAATCTTGCTTCCAACATAAGCTGATCCCCCGGTACAACAGGTCGTTTAAACTTAGCCTTATCAATCCCAACCAGATAGTAAATCATACCTTTACCGAGTACGTCCGGTGCAGTTTCAGACGCTAATAAGCCCGTCGCCTGAGCCAACGCCTCTAAAATAAGCACACCAGGCATAATCGGTTTTTGCGGAAAATGTCCTTGAAAAAAAGGCTCATTATATGTGACATTTTTTAAACCCAGCAATCTAACGCCTGGTTCACATTCAATAACTCGATCAATAAGTAAAAAAGGATATCGATGCGGTAAAAAATCTTGAATTTGTAAAATATCTAATTTAATGGCCATAGGTTTAAGGTTTGATTCACTGGATTGAGATTTTATAAAACACCATCATCTCAGATTACTAACAAATAGACGGCTTGGTTTTAAAGAGTCGCACAATAATGCACCGAAGCCACGCATACAACGTAAGACTTTATTCCGGCATAGAACCCAAGCGTTTTTGAACTTGAGCCGTGACATCTAGTTGCTCAGCGGCAAAGATTACCCCATCGGTCAACAATAAATCATAACTGTCTTCTTTCGCTAACGCGCGAATAACTTCAACAATTTTACGTTGCAATTTGCCTAGTTCTTCATTACGACGCAAATTAAAGTCTTCACTGAATTCTTGCTGCGCACGTTTTGCTTCACGTTGTTTGTTAGCAACATCTTTTTCAAGATTACGACGTTCAGACTCACTCATAACCGCGGCATCTTTGGTCATTTTTTCTTCTAACATCTGAATTTCTTTTTGCTGCGACACCAGCGATTTATCGCGTGGCGAAAATTCTTTTTCTAACCGTTTTTTTGCGCTTTCTGCCTGTGGCGCTTTTTCAAGCACCTTCGGGACATTCACAAACCCTATTTTAAGTTCAGCAGCACATACATTAGCTGCAAACAGTAACCCCAAAAATAACGCTATTTTCTTTTTCATTGTTAAATCTATATGCTCTCAAAATATACGCACAGCGTACGCCTTTTTCCCTGCACTAACGCCATCAACACAAGATGATGACCAAGGCAGGCATGTAATTCCCCAACTACAACCAGAATCATTCCGGGAATAGCGCTCACCGTTACCGACAAGCTTACGCGGGTAAAGCCTTATCCAAGGGTTTGGCAGCGGCTAACTGTTACAGTCATTATAGCGATGTAACGGCCTGCATCGTCATTAAAAATTTTGTCCGAAGGAGAATTGAAACATTCTTGTCGTGTCCGCTGTGGTTTTATATTTCCCATATTGATCAATATAATCAACAGAACCCGTACCGAGAGGCTGTGCAACACTGACCGTTAACGCACCAAATGGGGAAAGCCATTCACCGGATAACCCCGCAGCATAACGCATGTACTTTCCAAAGTTAAAATTATCCGCGACTGAGCCCGCATCAAAAAACGCGCCGATACGTACGGACTTCAAGTCCTCAACAAACGGCACAGGGAAAAATAACTCCGCGTTACCGACTACTTTGCTGGAGCCCCCTAGTGCGTAACCCATCGAGTCTCTTGGCCCTAAGGTATTATCGTAGAAACCGCGTACCGAGCGTACCCCGCCATTAAAATAGTTCTCAAAAAATGGCAAACTAGACGTGCCCGCGATGTGTTTGCCGTAGCTATCACCATACGCCACTTCGCCACGCAATCTAAACGTAAGATCTTTCGCAATCGGGAAATAATGTTGATGATTGTAATCGGCTTTGTAATACAGTAAATCGCTACCCGGCACGGTGGACATAATCGACAAGCTTTGCTGCCCCCCTTGCGTAGGCATAACCATACGATTCAAGGTATTATGCGTCCAACCTAACCCCGCAGAAAACGTTAGGAAGTCATTTCCGCCTTTATCTATAAAATTATTAATCTGTTCTGAAGACAACGTATTATCGGCTTTTAGCTTGGTGTTTTTTACATCCAAATTAAAACGCAAACGATCAAATTCATTTAACGGAATACCAAAATTCACCCCAGCTGCAGCCACATTGGTGTAATACCGCGCCAAGTTAGCTTGACCCGCGTTACGGGTTCTATAGCTAAGATCATAACCCGCACTGATACCATCCGCGGTAAAATACGGATTTAAAAAACCTAAGCTGTATTCAGTCAGTACATTACTGTTATTAAAGGCAACGTTAACCCGTTTTCCTGAGCCAAAAATATTGTCTTGCGAGACATTGGCATTAAACACAATCCCTTGGGTTTGCGAAAAACCAACACCCGCCATGATGTTGCCTGAAGATTTTTCGGCGACGGTATAATTGACATCAATCTGATCGGCCGCACCCACAACAGGTGGTGTTTCAACGTTAACACTCTCAAAATAACCCAAGCGCTCTAAGCGCGTTTTTGAACGCTCAATCTGTGACGTTGACGCCCAACTGGATTCCATTTGACGCATTTCGCGGCGCAAGACTTCATCACGGGTTTTAGTATTACCCGCCATATTGACGCGACGCACATAGACCCGTTTACCGGGGTCTACAAAAAAGGTCATATCAACGGATTTATTTTTAGCATTGATCTCAGGCACCATGTTCACGTTAGCAAACGCATAGCCTTCATCACCTAAGCGATCTGACAGCGCTTTAGATGTTTCGGTGGCACTTTTGCGTGAAAAAGTCTCACCAGGGCCAATTTTAACCAACTTGACTAATTCTTCAGGCTTAACGATCAGATTACCCGCAATTTTAACTTTGTCCAAAACAAATACATCACCTTCTTTAACATTGATGGTGACATAAATGGCTTTTTTATCCGGCGTTATAGCCACTTGCGTAGATTCGATTGAAAAATTAATATAACCACGATCTAAGTAAAATGAGCGTAGCTTTTCAAGATCGGCGGCTAATTTTTGCTTGGCATACTGGTCGTCTTTCGTATAAAAAGACAATAAATTTGACGTACTTAATTCAAACTCAGACAGTAATTTACTGGTTTCAAAAGAGGCATTACCGACGATATTTATTTGCTGAATTTTTGCAGCCTGACCTTCCGAGATATTAATCTGAATACTGACGCGATTACGCGCAGCTGTTGTAACATCGGTGGTTATTTTTAAACCGTATTTACCGTGACTGTAGTATTGACGCCTTAATTCTTGCTCGACCTTATCCAGTACCTGACGGTTAAAAACCTGCCCTTCGGTCAAGCCAATCTTTTTTAACGCTTTGCCCAAATCTTCTTTACTAAGATCTTTATTGCCTTCAAAGGCAATTTTTGCAATGGTTGGACGCTCAATAACCGTAACAATCAGGCTAGATCCTTCATGTTTTAAGGAAACATCTTTAAAGAATCCGGTCTTGAATAACGCACGAATGGCAGGTGCCACATCGCTATTCGAAAAGGTGTCACCAACATGAACTGGCAACGCGTCATAGACCGCTCCTATGGTAATTCTTTGTAAGCCATTAACTTTAATATCTCTAACGACAAACTCATTTGCACACTGTGCAGCAGGCGCTGCCAATATGGACATCATTATCAGGGGGGTAATAAAGGGTGATTTCATGAATTACTTAATCTCAAACATCAATGTGTTAACTCGCCGGATTATAACATAGCCAACTTCTTATCGGGCGGGCGCATTTAAACCGTTCTAAATTCTATGATGCGAAAAACTCAGCACATCATCAATCGACTCCTTCTCTACTAGCAACATTAACACGCGATCCAACCCGATAGCAATCCCCGCACACGCAGGTAAACCAGATTGTAACGCCGCTAAAAATTTTGCATCTTGTGCAACCAACGGCAAATCTTGCTGCTGTCGTACCTGCTGTTCGTACTCAAAACGCCGTTCTTGCTCGTCTGCATCGGTTAATTCAAAAAAACCATTGCCCAGCTCAATGCCCTGCATAAACAATTCTACGCGTTCAGCAACACGCGCATCCTGCTGATTAAGTTGCGCCAATGACGCTTGACACGCAGGATAACCATACACCATCGTTAAACAGTGCGCACCTAACTGTGGTTGCACTTGATGGCTAAACAAAAAATCTAGCCACACGCTATGCTCTTGTCCACACAAGCGAATCGCGTCAGTTAAATGCTGGGAAAATGCATAAGCGGAGTAGGCTTCAAGATCAAAACACAGCGCATCCAAGCCAGTATAGCGCTTAAAAACCTCACTATAACTGATTCTCTCCGTGGGTAATAATGCTCGGTAAGGTGCAAACCAACAGGCGATTAAATCCGCCACTTCATCCATTAATTGCGACAAGTCAAACCCAACCCGATACCATTCCAACAAGGTAAATTCAGGATTATGAAAACGCCCTACTTCACCGTTGCGAAACGCTTTACTGATCTGGTAAATATCACCGCTACCCGCCGCCAACAAACGTTTCATGGCAAACTCAGGCGACGTCTGCAAAAACAAGGTTTGCTGCTCCGCTCCGGCACGGTACTGGGTCGCAAAAAACGCTAACTGTGGATCGGTACCCGTAGCGGGTGCGAGTGCTGGCGTCTCAACCTCCAGCACCAAGCGCGACGCAAAAAAATCCCGCGTGACCGCCAGTAGTTGCGCACGTAAGCGTAAGCCATCCCTATCACAACTGGGTTGCCAGACACTATTAGCAACAGATGACTTCAAATCGAATTATTCTTTAAAGCGTGAAACATATTCACCGGTACGGGTATCGACCTTAATGATCTCGCCAGTTTGCACGAACAATGGCACACGTACAACAGCACCTGATTCGAGTTTAGCGGGTTTACCACCACCGCCAGACGTATCGCCACGCACACCCGGATCGGTTTCAACGATAGCTAAAATCACGAAATTAGGCGGTGTTACCGCTAAAGGTGCATCATTCCATAAAGTGACTATGCAAATGTCTTGCTCTTTCAGCCAAAGCCGGCAATCACCAACGGTTTTATCATCAATTTGATATTGTTCGAAGGTATCAGGCATCATAAAGTGCCGATATTCGCCGTCATTATACAAATATTGCATTTCAATATCTGCAACATCCGCGCCTTCTAAGGTTTCACCCGATTTGAACGTACGCTCAATAACGCGACCTGTTTTAAGATTTCTAATTTTTACACGATTAAAAGCCTGACCTTTACCGGGTTTAACAAACTCATTTTCGATAATCGCACAAGGATCATTATCTAACATGATCTTTAATCCGCCTTTAAACTCATTGGTACTGTATATAGCCATCTTTTCCTCGTGAAATGATACGTAACTGTAATCGTGTGACATTATAAGGGACACCTGAATCGATAGAAACAAAATCGCACACTTTTCTCGTAAAAATGCCGCTTATTGTATGAATCATGCCCTATTTTTCCATAATCCCTATCGCAACCTTACGCTAGGGTTATTTTTGAGTGTTACTTAGGCTTATTCGCTTTCCAAGTAAGAATAGTACCCGTATAACCCGCGACATTACCAACCGGGGCGATGCCATTGCTCAATGGCCCTAAAATGTAGATAATGCCTGACGTATCAATGCCTAAATTGTTGCCATTGGAATAGCTTCGATAAGTATATTGCTCAAATTGTTTATTCGTATTCGTTCCTGGAAAAAGTGTTGAGAAGTTTGCCTCGGCATAGGCAAACACATCATCGTTAAACGCTGGCGGTGTTGACACATTAAGATTAAATCCTCCTGATACCGCTACGGGACGCAGGCGAGTCACCGTAGTACCATCGCCCAACTCACCTTTAGCATTATAGCCCCACGATACTACGCTGCCGTCAGCTTTGACAGCCAAGGTATCACCAAAACCTGCCGCTACCGATACTACGCTATCGAGTCCTGGCACTTGCACAGGAAGCGATCTATTCGTCGTACTGCCGTCGCCCAGTTGACCATAGCTATTATCGCCCCATGTCCAGACCTTACCGTCCTCTGCAAGTGCTACGGTATGATTATAACCTGCCGCTACCGCCTTTACCTTGACACCACTGAGCCCCGACACCGACACGGGACGTAATCTGTTTGTCGTACTGCCGTCACCCAATTTTCCTGCGCCATTATCGCCCCACGTCACAACCGTACCGTCATTTTTAAGTGCCACGGTATGCAGGTATCCGGTCGATATAGCCTTTACATCAGTGATTCCTGACACCAGCACAGGAATCAAACTTCTATTTGTGTTGCCATTACCCAAGTAATCGCTGCCCCACGCCCACACCGTACCGTCAGCTTTGAGTGCCATATTATGCGAGTTACCCGCGGTGACGGCCTTCACATCATTAAGTACCAATAATGGAACCAAGCTATCATTCAAGGTATTATTACCCAGCTGACCCGTATCATTAAGTCCCCATGCCCATACCGTACCGTCAGCTTTATGTGCCAAGGTGTGTCCAGCACCCGCTATCACTGCATCTGCGCCAGAAAACACCTCCGCTACCGCAGTAACCTTACCATCTGCGCCAGTAACATTATTCGTTACCCCTGTAAGCACCTGTGTAGGAATCAAACTATACGTCGACAATCCGTTACCCAGTTCACCGTGGGTATTACTGCCCCACGTCATCACCGTACCGTTGGATATTAGCGCGACAGAATGGTAGTATCCCGCCGATACGCCAGCCACTACGCCAACAAGCCCTGTCATTGGCACATTAACGGGACTGGGACTGCTTGTTTGCGTGTTAATTCCCAACTCGCCATGGGTGTTAAATCCCCACGCCCATACCGTACCATCAGATTTAAGTGCCAAGGTGTGATAATGACCACCAACCGACACCATTGCTGTGGGTACGGTCGTGATAGCAGAGGCTGTCAATGGTAAATACAAGCCCAACAAAATAGAAGAATAGACAACAACTGATCGCATGGTAATAACCTTAAATGACAAACGTTAACTAAAGGGCATTTGCTTTGTTTATTGATGATAACTTCCGATTATATCGTAATCACTAGCGCCTAGTAAGCGCCGTTTATAAAATCACTTTTAGCTTGTCGATAAAAGCGAGCGTTTACAGCGTCACTATTTAACGACATTCCTCCTTGAAGCACATAGCAGGTATCGCTTATCATTTACACATTTAACCGATAATCAATCCCATTTTTCCACTGCATGTCTAAAACAACGTCGCTACCGTTATTATCAAAAACGCGCATTATTGCCAAACCCGGTTATAACCGTTGGTTAGCAGCACCCTCTGCGTTAGCTGTACACCTGTGTATTGGTCAAGTGTATGCCTTCAGTGTATTTAATTTACCGCTAACTAAAGTCTTAGGCATTACTGAATCCTTACCTGACGATTGGACATTAACCACTTTAGGCTGGATTTTTAGTCTTGCCATTGTCTTTTTAGGACTGTCCGCAGCATTTGCCGGTAAATGGCTGGAAAAAGTAGGCCCAAGGGTCACGATGTTTTACGCCGCACTTTGCTTTAGTGGCGGTTTTTTTATTTCTGCGGCGGGTATCTGGAGTCACACGATTGGCTTACTGTATTTGGGGTATGGTGTATTAGGCGGCATCGGCTTAGGACTGGGGTATGTTTCGCCAGTCTCAACCCTTATCAAATGGTTTCCTGATCGGCGCGGCATGGCCACTGGCTTAGCCATCATGGGCTTTGGGGGCGGCGCAATGATTGGCGCACCGCTAAGCGTTATGCTGATGAAACACTTTTCGTCAGCCACCTCCAATGGCGTTGCCGAAACCTTTGTGAGCTTAGGCGTTCTGTACTTAATCTGCATGCTGATCGGTGCTTTCAGCATCCGTATTCCGGAAGACGACTGGTTACCCGCACACTACACCCCCACAACACACGCGCATAAATTGGTCACAAAACACCCCGTACACATTGATCAGGTGCTTAAAACTCCGCAATTTTACTTACTCTGGCTGGTGTTATGCCTTAACGTCACGGCTGGCATTGGTGTCCTAGGTCAAGCATCTGCCATGAGTCAGGAAATGTTCAAAGACTATTTTACGCCCGAAAAAGCGGCTGCCTTTGTGGGCTTACTGAGCCTATTCAACATGGGTGGACGGTTTTTTTGGTCAACGCTATCGGATTATCTGGGTAGAAAGAACACCTACTTTACGTTTTTTTTACTGGGATGCATACTCTACTCCATCGTACCGTACACCGGACAACTGCATAATGTACTGTTATTTATCGGTTGCTATGCCATTATCATGAGCATGTATGGCGGCGGATTTTCTACCATACCGGCTTATTTGGCCGATATATTTGGTACGCAATATGTTGGTGCTATTCATGGCAGATTATTAACCGCATGGGCCATGGCAGGTGTTGCAGGGCCGGTATTGGTTAATTACCTTCGAGAAAGTCAAATTGCGCAAGGCGTACCGAAAGCTGACGCGTATAATATGACCATGCATATTATGGCGGCATTATTAGTCGTCGGTTTTTTATGTAACTTGGCGATTACCCCTGTCGATAAAAAACACCATATTTAACGTAAGAAACATCGACAACATCAGCGTTGAAGCGATTAACGTTACGGTTAATTTTTATACCCTCCTCTTGTGTAGTGTAACAAATACACTATAGTTACTTTATTTTTATAGCACATTTTAAACCATGAAAATAACACTGTTTGGCACTGGCTATGTAGGGCTCGTTACTGGTACTTGTTTAGCCGAAGTCGGTCACGACGTGCTTTGTATTGATATTGACCAACAAAAAATTGAAAATTTACAGCAAGGCATCATTCCGATTTTTGAACCGGGACTTGAGGCGTTAGTTAAAGAAAATCAAAAAACCGGACGACTAAACTTTACCACGGATATAAAAGCCGCCGTTCAGCACGGCTTATTTCAATTTATTGCGGTAGGTACGCCACCGGATGAAGACGGCTCGGCAGACTTAAAGTATGTCTTGGCAGTTGCCAGCAGCATCGCTGAACACATGACCGAATACCGCGTTATTATTGATAAATCTACCGTACCCGTGGGCACTGCCGACAAAGTAAGAAGCATTATTCAGGACAGCTTAAATCAACAAGGTAAAGCGATTCAGTTTGACGTCGTCTCCAATCCTGAATTTTTAAAAGAAGGTGCGGCGCTCGGTGACTTTATGAAACCCGATCGCATTGTGATTGGTACAGATAACCCCAGAACCACCGAGCTGTTAAAAGCACTTTACGCACCGTTCAACCGTAATCATGATCGTATTATTGCGATGGATATTCGTTCTGCTGAACTGACCAAATACGCCGCTAATGCCATGTTAGCCACCAAAATAAGCTTCATGAATGAACTGGCTAATTTGGCTGAACATTTAGGTGCGGATATTGAACAGGTACGACATGGCATTGGTTCTGATAGCCGTATAGGCTACCATTTCATTTATTCCGGCTGTGGCTACGGGGGCTCTTGTTTTCCTAAAGATGTGAAGGCACTAGAACGAACAGCAAAAGAACACGGCTATCAGGCTGAATTACTGATGGCGGTTGAAAACGTCAATGACCGCCAAAAACAGGTTTTATTTAATAAAATACAAAACCATTATCAACAGCAGTTGCACGGCAAAACCTTTGCAATGTGGGGACTTGCCTTTAAACCAAAAACAGACGACATGCGTGAAGCACCTAGCCGTGTACTATTAGAAGCACTCATCAATGCTGGCGCACGCGTGCAAGCCTATGATCCGGAAGCACGTGAAGAAGCAGAACGCATTTACGGTGACAAACCGGGCTTGACGCTATGTCATACACAGGAAGAAGCCTTACAGGGTGCAGATGCGCTGTGCATCATCACTGAATGGCGGCAATTTTTGAGCCCTGATTTTACTGTTCTGAAAAACACCCTTAAAGATGCCGTCATCTTTGATGGGCGTAATCTCTATGAGCCAGATGACTTAAGACAACACGGCATCCAATATTACGGCATAGGACGTGATAACGTGTCTAAAAACGACCGCCGCACCCAGGGCGCGCATCATTCGACCAGTTAAGCATAAACTGTCGCATTTTTGTACTTGGCATTAGAAAGAACGCGTTGGCGAGCGCCGTTTTTAAGGTATTAATGCCATAGCAACTTAAATACCGCACCAAACAGTAACAGTGAAAAAATCTGCTTAAGTTTTTGGGCAGGCAGCTTATGCGCCAGCTTTGCACCTAACGGTGCAGTGATTATGCTGAGCGTAATAATGCCCAAAAACGCAGGAAGATAGACATAACCCAGACTCCATGCAGGCAACAACGGTACTTTCCACCCTAACAACGCATAGCTCAACGTACCTGCAACCGCAATTGGAAATCCGCAGGCACTCGATATAGCCACGGCGTTTTTCATCGGGTGTTGGCAACTGACCAGATAAGGCACACTGAGTGTGCCGCCACCAATCCCGACTAACGCAGACATTCCACCAATAACCAGACCCGCAATGCTGTCTAGTACGCGTGTATGGCGTATGCCTGACATAATGGGCTGCCATTTCAGCGCCATCTGCACACCGACGGTGAGCATATACAACGCGCACAACCAGCGTAACGTGGTCGTTTCTAGGTGATCTGCCAATAATGCCCCCAGTGCAGTGCCTATCAAAATACCCGGCACTAAGCGATAGACTATCGGCCACGACACCGCACCTAAGCGGTGATGCGCGCGCATAGACGCTAACGAGGTAAACATAATAGTCGCTAACGAGGTTGCCAGCGCCATTAACATAATCGCCTTAGGGGGGAATCCGTGCAGACTAAACAGTCCAACCAGTGCAGGAACAATGACCAACCCTCCTCCCACGCCCAATAAGCCTGCCAAAAAACCGGCAAAAGCACCCAGCAACAAACTAAATAACACAATTTCAAGCATATTATTCCTTAAGGCAAGCGCTCGTAAGTAACTATTAGACTAAGAAATTGTAGCTATTACGCTACCCCTTTCAGCCTTTCCTGCCAAAGAAGCACTTTTTGTTTTAAATCATCCACATTCAGCGTTGTTAATTGCCGCTGTTTAAGCAACTGCTTGCCAGCGACCCACACATCGGTGACTTGCTGGCGACTGGCGACATAAACAAGGTGTGAGATCGGATCATATATCGGTTGCGCTTCCAACGTATCCAGATTAATCGCGACAACATCCGCCGCTTTGCCGACCCGTAATGAACCGGTTTCATGATCAATGCCTAACGCTTTAGCCCCGTTCAAGGTCGCCATGGTTAAGGCGGTCATGGCAGGAACCGCACTGGCATCATCGCTAACACCTTTACCGAGCAAGGCCGCCATACGCATTTCGCCGAACATATCCAAATCATTATTACTGGCCGCACCATCCGTACCTAACGCGACATTAATCCCTGCCGCCAAACATTTTGCCACCGGACAAAACCCACTGGCGAGTTTTAAATTCGATTCTGGACAATGCACAATGTGCGCACCCGCATCGGCAAATTGTTTAATCTCACTGTCTTTCAATTGCGTCATATGTACCGCAATAAATGCGGGATTAATCAAACCCAATTTTTGTAAGCGCTGCAATGGGCGCTGACCGGTTTGTTGCAATTGCTGATTAATTTCATGCAGCGTTTCATGGACATGCATATGTACCGGCAATTCCAGCTCATTAGCCAGCGTATGAATCCGCTGTAACGGTGCATCAGACACGGTATACGGCGCATGTGGCGCAAAAGGCGTGGTGATAAGCGATTGATGGCGCATTTCCGCATGCAACGCGAGACCTTTCTCCAGATACATGTCGCTGTTATCTGCCCAAACGGTTGGGAAATCAATCATAATCAACCCGACACTGGCGCGGATACCGTGCTGTATCGCTTGCTGTGCAACCACTTCAGGGAAAAAATACATATCGTTAAAGCAAGTCGTTCCGCCACGCAGCATTTCCGCAATGGCTAAATCAGTACCGTCTTTAACATACGCCGCGTTCATCCATCGCTGCTCAAGTGGCCAGATGTGCTGTTGCAACCACTCCATTAACGGTAAATCATCCGCGACACCGCGCATTAACGTCATCGCGGCATGGGTATGGCTGTTAATTAAGCCGGGAATCAAGGCATGTTGCAAACACCTTTCCACCGTATTGGCCTGATATTTTTGCTCCGCCTCCGCCGTCGGCAATAAATCAATAATCCTGCCATTATGTATGGCTAAACTATGGTAATCGTAACAAACGGCACTGGGTTCTACAGGGATAATCCAGCGGGCGTGAATGAGGGTGTCAATATGCATAAGCGAGTCCAGTGTATAGTGTAAGCGTTCATTATAGGGCTTTAGCGATTAAAATCCCTTGCTGCAGTTCATAAACAACATCAACTAACGGCAAGCCTGCTTGTCTGTGCGTTACCATAATGACTGTTTTATCTTCAGCGAAGCGCAGTAATGCCTTTAACACATCGTGTTCTGTGTCACTATCCAAACCTTCTGTCGGTTCGTCCAAAATCAACACGGGCGCATTTTTAAGATACAGCCTTGCCAAGGCTATCCGTCTGGCTTCGCCACCGGATACGTTTAATCCATTCTCGCCAACCCACGTTTGCAACCCTTCTGGTAAGTCTTGAATAAAAGCACTCAAACCAGCAGCATGAATGGCTGCTGCTAATTCACTTGCAGTCGCATTTGGTTTCGCGAGCAGAATATTTTCTTTAATACTGGCCGCAAACAACTGACTGCGTTGTGACAATACCCCAAAACAGCTTAAATAGTCATCGCTGTTAAATTGCCGAATATCCTCTCCCGCTAATAATACGCGCCCTTCTACTGGATCATAATAACGCAACAGTAATTGCAACAGTGTCGTCTTACCTGAGCCACTCGCCCCAACAATGGCGACTTTCGCCCCGTGTGGAATAGTGAGACTAAGCGCCTTTAATACCCAATCTTGTTGCTCAGTATACCGAAAACTGACCTTATCCAGTTGCAAGTCATACCTTAATGGTATTGTTAACGCTACAAGAGGCTCCTGTATCGTCGGCATCATTTCTGTCACCTGTAGCAATCGCCTCGCGGCTTTTTGCGTTTTAGCGAGCATTTGTATGGCAGGTGGCAATGGTGTTACTAATTCAAACACTGCTAACACGCCAAACACCACTAACGCCATTTCAGCGCCTGATAACACACCATCACGCAATAACAAGGTTGCCACGCTTAACGCCGTTAATAGGCTTATCTGTGCAAGTAATAAACTGAGCGCCGCAGAAAGCGCCGTTAATCGATTATTGCACCGCTGGGTATTGAGCATTAAATCAGAACAACGGTGTAATACGTCACTAAACCGTTCAGCGGCTTGATTACTGACAATATCTGCGAAGCCCTGTAATAAGTCAATTTGCCGAATCCGAAAACTGGTCGCCAACACCAAAGACTGCTCCGCCCCGACACTCCCCAAACGATTGAATATCCAAGGCACGCCGATGGCAGCCAGTAGCAGCAAGCAAGCCGTTGTAAAACTGATTAAGGGCGAATACTGTGCTAAAAAGATAATAACCGCTACACCACCGACTCCCGCCACTACGGCGGGCAGGAGCAGGCGCAAATAGAGTGCGTCTAAGGCATCAATATCAGCAGTCATACGGGATAATAAATCACTGCTTCTTAAGGTGGATAAACGCCCAGGCGCTAAAGGGATCACTTGCTGAAAAAACCAGCTGCGAATCCCGGCCAGTGATCGAAACGTCACATCATGGGTCACCAGCCGCTCAGCATAACGCCCTACTGTGCGCGTAATCGCTAACGCACGAATTTGTGCTGCCGGTAGCATAAAGTTAAACATCACGGCATTCACATCCATTACGGTTAAACCAGCCAAGGCAGACGCGGTAATAAACCAGCCGGACAACATCAAGAGCGCAATGGATGAAAAAGCCGTCAACAACGCGAACAATACCCCCGCAGACAACCCGTATTTATACGGTTTAAATAAGCACAAGAAAAACCAGAGTTCCCTCATAATTGCACCCGTCCATGATGCAACAGGATTTTTCGATCCATGCGCCGAATAACCGCATCATCATGGCTGGCAATAATCAGGGTTTTAGCCTTAAATAATTCATCAATGACATCCAGCAATTTATGCTTATTGCTGGCATCCAGGTTAGCCGTAGGCTCGTCCAGTAAAATAATATCCGCGTGTTTTAAAAACGCTCTGGCGAGTGCAATGCGTTGTATTTGACCACCAGACAAGCCAAAACCGCGCTCACCGATTAATGTCAGCAATCCATCAGCTAATTGCGCACTGAACTCGGTCACGCCAGCGGCATTAGCGGCATTAGAAATACGTTGCTCGGACGCATGAGGATCAGCTAGCGCAATGTTATCACGGATACTGCCTTGAAAAATATAGGCGTTTTGCCCAACCCAGGCAATGGATTGTGCGGCAAGCGTGGGATTGATGGCTGTACCATTGAGAAAAACAGTGCCTTCAGTACTAACTTCAAAGCCCAATAATAGATTAAATAGCGTTGTTTTTCCCGCACCGGACGCACCCACTAAGGCAATTTTTTCACCTACATGAATCTCTACATTAATCGTGGTTAAAACATCACGCTTGCCATAGCGTTTACTGACATTGTGGAATGCAATTATGCTGCGCGGCACATCCCTACACGGTTTAAATTGCGCTTCATCTTGCTCCAGAATAGCAAGGATAGCATCAGCAGCACCCAATGCAGCGGCACGGTCATGATAAAATGCCGCCAATTGCCTGAGGGGCATAAAAAACTCTGGCGCAAGCAACAGCACAAACAACGCCTCTTTGAACTGAACACCGTTTGCAGGCCCAATCTGTATCCGCCCTAACAACCCCAATCCGACATAAACCGCCACCAGAGCCACGGCGACGGCGCTAAAAAACTCTAAAACAGCCGAGGATAAAAACGCAATGCGCAATACCTGCATGGTTTTCTCACGAAAATCATCCGCCACTCTATTGATGGTATCAAGTTCTCGACTAGCCTGACCAAACAGCTTTAATGTCGATAATCCTTGTAACCGATCCAGAAAATACCCGTTCATTCGGGTCATCACTAAAAACTGATTACGGTTAGCCGCTGCCGCACCCATGCCGATTAGCGCCATAAAAACCGGCACTAGCGGCCCCGTGCATAAAAATATCAGCCCAACTACCCAATTGATCGGCATCACCACCGCAATCATAATAACAGGCAACACACCAACAATAATTTGTTGCGGGCAATAACGCGTAAAATACAGCTCCAGTGCATCAACTTGTTCTAAGGTCACCGCCGCCAACTCGCCGCTTTGCCGCTGCTTAAAATAAGCAGGCCTGAGTTTTAAACATTTATCAGCTAACGCTTGCCTTACTTGCGCCCTGACCTGTGCGCCTGCTTCAAAGCCGCAGATTTGTTGTGCGTACACACAGCCACTGCGCAATAAAAAAACGCCAATCACGATTACAAAAGGCATAATGAGCAGCGGTAAGGCTATATGCTCAATGATAACGGCTTGCAGAATAAAGGCGAATAGCCAAGCTTGCACAATAACACCAAGACCGTTAATGATGCCCGCCATAGCCGCCAGAAAAGTCTGTTTACGCACGGTTTTACCGTGCATTCGCAGCCAATCCCCGCCGGCCTTCTCTCTCAGTTTGCTTTTATCGAAATACTGCTGGTTATCGGATTCGGTTAGCGGCACGGATAGTCATTAGGAATAAGGAGCGTTTTAGGGAAATATCGCTTAATTAAGTACCTGAGTGCCATAAATCTTATCCCAAGCCAACATTCCGCCTTCCATGTTATACACTTTTGTAAAACCGTGCGCTAAAGCAATACGCGCCGCTCTGGCAGAACGCCCACCGCTGCGACAAACAAACAAATGCGGCACGTCTTTATTTAAGCGTTGAATACGTCCTTCAAAATTTTCCTGTAAACAGATCAGCTCCGCCCCGTTAATATGCCCCAAATCACCATTAAATTCGTCTTTCCTACGTACATCAATAATTTTCATACCGGTAAAATCAGCCGAGGGAGAAACATCTTTAATTTTATTTCCGGTTACAACCCCCATCGCATCTGCTAATAGCTTACTAATGTCTTCCAGCTGTACATTGACTTTCGCATTTATTTGTTCAAATTTTTCCTTAGCAATATCGGCGCTCAGTGAGGATTGTTGCGCAATATTTTCAATAGCGGTCACTTCTGTTTCAATGTATGAAAATTGTTTCGTCACCGCCGCCGATACATCCGATAATAAACCAACGCTGCTCTCAATGCCTTTGACGATACTGAACACTTCCTTGCGGGTTAATGCTACGGAAGTATTGATTTCCATAGACGCCGAAGCACTTTTTTTAGACAGTGCGCGCATACTTTCAGCGACTACCGCGAAGCCCCGCCCATGATCGCCCGCTTTCGCGGCTTCAATCGATGCATTAAGCGCCAGCAAATTAGCCTCAAAAGAAACGTCTCTGATTTGAATTGATTTTTGATGAATACCATCAATCAGCGTCAAAATACTTTGCAATATAGCAATGGATCCCTGCCAAGAATTAACCGACTGCGACAACGCCTGAATCTGCTGTTTGCTTTGTTGCGTGGTATCACTCATTTTCCGACTGGAATCATACAGTTCAGGTAAAACAGAAAAAGCCATATTTACCGATTCTTGCGCGGCTTTAAGCTCACTGGTAATAGATTCAGTACTGCGACCATTGATTAAAAAAGCTTCATTCAATTGATCGCGTTGCGTTACAACCAATTGCTCATTGGTTAAGGTGAATTTTTCAGCAAGGGTGTTTTTTTCTTGATGCACGGCATCCAATGCTTGCGTCTGTTTTAATAACAAAGCGTCGACACTGCGGCCATTATTTAAAAAAACATCATGTAATTGCCCACACTGAGCACTCAGCAGTTGTTCATTGGCGTGGCTGAGCTGCTGCGAAAATGCGTTTATTTCCTGCTGATTTTTTTCTAATACACTCGTAAACTTCAATAAGAGATCGTCTTGAGCGTCTTTTTGAGGAACTGGTTGACCAGAACGACCAAAATACCAACCTGTAACGCCAGCTATTAAGGCGGATGAAATGCATAAAAGAAAGTAAATAAACATTATTCGGTATTCCGTCGTGTTAATAAGTTGAGTATAGTGTAAAAAAGAATAGGGTTGTAATAACTGTTTATACATTCATAAGCCGCGAAGGGCAGCGTGCTGCGCGGGTCTGATATTAGAGTCAAGCAGCCTTATCAAGGAGTAAATAACATGTCACACGATATTATGGCGTTTTTATGCAGTTGCTTATTGGTATGGGCTTACTATATTTACTTAGCGCGCCGCACTCGCCGCGCACCCGATTCCAGTGTACATACGCTAAATGCTAGCATTAGACGGCAATGGGTTGACCTGATTATGACGAATAACGGTAAATTGGAAATCCTTGCCATTCAAACCTTGCGCAACTCGGTCATGGCAGCCAACTTTATGGCGTCAACGGCAGTATTATTAATCATCGGTAGTTTAAATTTAAGTCCAAAAATCGGGGAGTGGGCGGCGCAATGGTATCCGCACAGTGTAGCGCTCAGCGTAACCAGCCAGTTATGGCAAATAAAGCTGGGCTTATTACTGTTGGATTTTTTTATGGCTTTTTTCTGTTTCGCCATGTCCATCCGTTTTTTCAATCACGTTGGTTATATGATTAACCTGCCTAATAATACGGGTACTGAACGCAACTTATTCCATCAAACCTGCGCCTATTTAAACAGAGCGGGTCGTTACTATACCTTGGGTACGCGTATGTTCTTTTTTAGCTTACCCATCATATTGTGGTTCTTCGGCCCCTATTTTTTGATACCGGCAACACTGGCATTAATCGCGGCGCTGGCAATACTCGATAGAGTGCCTCAGTAATACTTGACCACGGTATTGAACAATCGCCTTAGTGCTTGTTTTGCGTTGCAATACGCAGCAATGCGTCAACATCCTGTACTAAAGCCACCGGATTGCTGCCAAATTCGGCGTGTTGCGCGACATATTCCGCTGCACCGACTGCAACCTGCACAACTAAATCTCTGGGGGCTTTAATCTGTTCAAGAATATCTTGCTTAAACTGCGCTGCAATACTATTAGCTTTTTGTAAGGAAGAGCCCGGCAACGCAATCAAAAACTCTTGCTTATCCATTCGTGCCGCAATATCAATGCCCCCTCTAATTTCTGCTTTAATATGATCTGCAACATTGCGTAACACCGCATCCAGCTCATAATCAAGCAACTGATTACGGCTATCAAAGTCTTTTAAACTGATCAGTACAATCGAAAAAGGAAAACCATTCAACCGGGAGTTTTCCACCTTTTCTTTCAATCGGGTCAACATGGATTCTTTAGCCAATAACTGCGTTAGGGCGTCCAGACGTATATGTTCTTTGATCCAAGTTTCATGCGCTTCCATACGCAATACATTAATGATACCCAATGAGCACGCCAGCAATAATCCCAATATCCAAGTAAAGTACCACATGGCAAGCTCCTAATAAGCAGTATGATCGTTGGCTTTAATGTGTGCGACGGTTATTTTTCCGCGTAACACCCGAAACACCCAACTGGTGTAAATAATAATCAGCGGCAAAAAAATCACCGTTACCCAGAAAATAATACTCAAGGTTTTATGTGACGCACTCGCATCCCATACCGTTAATGAACTACTTAATGCACTGCTGGAAGGAATAAGGAACGGAAACATGGCGCACCCAGCCGTCAGGATAATACTGCTTAACATCAAGGAACTACTGATGAAAGCCAGTCCTGGACGGTCATTTTTTGACAATACCGAGGTAACGATACCCGCGATAAAAGCCAATCCCGGTATCAGCCACAAAAGCGGGCGCTGCTGGTAATTATCCAACCATAATCCGGGCGCTTGAGTGACCTGTTTTAATAAAGGATTGGACGCCGCGTTAGGTTGAATCACCGAGCTAATGTGGTAGCCATTCAGATTAGCCACCCAAATACCCGCCAAGCCAAATGCCAGCAACGTTATTCCCGCAAAAATCGGCACGATTGTTTTACAGCGCTGATAAATAACGTCGTCCGTTTTTACCTGTAAATACACTGCACCGTGCATCAGTAACATGCTTAAGCTCACCAAACCCGCCAACAAGGCGAATGGGTTTAATAATCCCCAAAAACTGCCCTCATAAAAGATACGCATATCATTATCAAAGTGAAATGGCACGCCAACTAATAAATTCCCAAAAGCCACGCCAAAAATTAACGCCGGTACAAAACCGCCGACAAATAAGGCGTTATCCCAGTTACTGCGCCAGCGTTGACTGGGTAATTTACTGCGGTAGTCAAACCCTATGGGGCGTAAAAACAAGGCAAATAAGGTTAAGAGTAACGCAAAATAAAACCCTGAAAACGCGACCGCATAGGCGGGAGGCCATGCTGCAAAAAGCGCGCCCCCTGCGGTGACAAACCACACGTGATTACCTTCCCATGTTGCCCGAATCGAATTAATGATCACCCGCCGTTCGCTATCGTTTTTACCCAAAAAAGGCAGCAACATCGCTACGCCCAAATCGAAGCCACCCATAATCGCAAAGCCGATCAGTAAAACGCCTAAAAAAAGCCACCAGATTAAACGCAATGTTTCGTAATCAAAAATCATGGCGCAACTCCTTCGGCAATTTCAAAATGATAACGGCCTTTATGCAAGCTGCTAGGCCCCAATTTAATGAATTTAAGCATTAAAAACAGTTCAATGACTAAAAATAGCGTATACAGCCCTATATAGCCGGCTAAACTCAAATACATATCTAATTCGGTTAAAGAAGAGGCACTTAAAAATGTCGGTAATATTTCTGCAATCGTCCACGGCTGACGGCCAAATTCCGCGACAAACCAGCCAGTTTCACACGCAATCCACGGCAAGGGCATAATGGCGACGCTTAAGCGCAACAATAACGCTTGTCTACATTTACGCACTGAGCTGGCAATAAACGCATAAAAGAACACGCCCAACATAATAAATCCGCACAATACCATGACCCTGAATGTCCAAAATAAGGGCACGACACGCGGGAGTGAATACTTAGCCGCCAACTCTATTTGTTCATCTGTCGCATCAAGCACGGTTTCGGTATAGCGTTTCAGTAGCAGACCATAGCCTAAATCTTGTTTATAACGGTTAAACTCAGCCAGCGTTGTGGCATCCATTCCCCCGGTTCTTAATATCTGCAATAGCGCATACGCTTTCATACCGTTACGCACCCGGCCACGGTTTTTTTCCAGAATATCCACTAAGCCGGTAATTGGCGTATCTGCTGAGCGCGTACCAATTAACCCCAGTACCCAAGGAATTTGAACAGCATAACGCGTTTCCATTTTATCTTGGTCAGGCAAGCCAATGACGGTAAATGACGCTGGCGCTGGTTCGGTATGCCATTCCGCTTCAATAGCGGCCAATTTGGCTTTCTGTACCTCACCATCGGTATAACCGCTTTCATCTCCTAACACGATCACTGACAAGGTGGCTGCTAAACCAAAGCCTGCAGCGATAGTATACGAGCGGCGGGCAAAAGCGGTATCCCGCCCTTTCAAAATATAATATGCACTGATACCTAATACAAACGCGGATGCCGTCGCGTAGCCAGCCGCAACGGTATGTACAAACTTCACTTGTGCGGCGGGGTTAAATAATAACTGCGCAAAACTGGTAATTTCCATACGCATGGTTTCAGGATTGAATTCCGCACCCACTGGATTTTGCATCCAGCCGTTTGCCACTAAAATCCACAGCGCCGATAAATTAGAGCCTAACGCAACTAGCCAAGTCACGGCTAAATGCTGCCCTCTACTTAGCTTATCCCAGCCGAAGAAAAACAGACCAACAAAAGTCGACTCCAGAAAGAAGGCCATCAAGCCTTCAATCGCCAGCGGCGCACCAAAGACATCTCCCACATACTGCGAAAAATAAGACCAGTTCATGCCAAATTCAAATTCCATGGTCAAGCCAGTAGTGACCCCTAGCGCGAAATTTATCCCAAATAATTTCCCCCAAAACTGCGTCATATCCTTGTAAATTTCTTTACCGGTCATGACGTAGGTTGACTCCATGATGGCTAACAGAAAGGTCAAGCCTAATGTCACTGGCACGAACAAAAAATGGTATAACGACGTTGCGGCAAATTGCCAACGCGATAACTCAACGACACTTTCAGAAATCATGTATTGCTCCTTTGCTATTAGTTAGACTGTGATGTATAAGTTTACTATTCCGAAACGACACCCGCACCGTCAATCCATAGCGACATCTATTCATCCTGCCAATTCTTTAACTGCATCAACATTACGAAAAAACACTTTTCCGGGTTTTAATTGTTTAATGAAATCGGTTTTTTCCAACTTATCCATCACTGGGCCTTTCGCTTCAGAGATATTTAAGGTTTTTCCTGCGGCTTGTAAGGCATGATTTAAGTTCTCCAACGCGTCCAGTGCGGTGCTATCAATATCGCTGACCGAGGTGAAAATAAGCACCACATGTTTGGTATCGGGTTGCCGTCTTAATTCGGCGGCAAGATACTCTTCAATGTATACAATATTGGTAAAGGTGATACTTTCATCAATACGAATTAACAACAAGTGCTGCCACGTTTCCACACTGTGGCGTTTGATGTTACGAAAATGCTCAGTATTCGGTATACGCCCCACCACGGCGATATGCGGATGACTGGCTTTGCGTAAATGACTGGCAATGGTCAAGATAATCCCTAATGAAATACCCTCTTCAATGCCCAAGACCAACACACCGAGCAAGGTTACTGCTTCGGCGATACCGTCACCCCGATCATAATGCCAAGTGTGCAGGATGCTTTTTAAGCGCACCAAGGGAGTAATAGCGACCAAAATAATAGCGGCTAATACGGCTTTGGGAATATGTTCAAACCAGGGGGTAAAAAATATCACCGCTATGCTAAGCAATCCGGCGGCAATAATCATCGCCATTTGTGTTTTCGCACCCGCAGCAAAATTAACCATGGTACGGCTAAAGCCACCGGCAACGGGCATACCGCCGGAAAGTGCGGTCGCTAAATTAGCAGCACCCAGAGCAATCAGCTCTTGATTGGGTATGATTTTTTCACCGCGTAAGTTAGCGGTTACTTTCGCAATCGCGACACTTTCCACGTAGGCAATGAGTGCGATAAACGCCGCACTGGGGAATAACACGCGCCATTGCTCGCTACCTATAAAATCAAGACTCAAGTGCGGAAAGCCAGAAGGAACCTGCCCAACAACGGCAACCTGCTGCTGTACGTGCAAGTTGAAATAACTGACCGCCGCAGTTCCCAGCAAAACCGTCAGTAATGGCCCGCATTTGCTGATCGCGGTCACGACGGAGAGTGACAAACCCATTTTTTTGAGTAAGGTGGTGAGTGGTTTACCGAATAAGAGCAATACACTCAGCGCAATGATTGCGATACCTAAAGTGGTGGCATTAAAACCGTGTATATAACCGCTGTAACACGCGGCATCGAAGCCACATACGGGACTTTTTAATCCGGCTAACTGCGGTAACTGGCTGGCGATAATCAAAATAGATGCACCGCTGGTAAAACCCGTTAAGACCGGATGACTGATAAAGTTGACCAGTCCGCCCATACGTAACAACGCCATTAACAGCATAATTACCCCACTTGTCGCCGAGAGAATCAAGGTGCTTTGCACCGGATTGCCCAAAGCGATAACCTCAGGGCTTTGCAAGGCACTGGCAATCATAATGGCGGCAATCGACACCGGCCCTACCGATAAGGTACGACTGGTACCTAATAATGCATAAAAAATCGGCGGTAGGATACTCGCGTATAGCCCCAGCGCGGGCGGTAATCCAGCCAGAATCGCATAGGCTATCCCTTGCGGAACCAGCAAAATAGCCGTAATAATGCCTGCAAATACGTCATCATTAAAATCCTGACGGGTATAGGTTTTTAGCCAGCCAATGATGGGGAAATAAGGTATCAGGCGTGACAGGGTAGAGTGAGATTTAGTCATTATTAGTGAGGGCTGTGTTGATCTAAATGAACTCATTCTGGCTTGCTTGAGTAGAAACACACGCGGTGTGTTTCTACTGGGAAGGCGCTAACGAATGTGGTTCAGTTATTCTTCTTTTGTAAAGCGATTGGCATACGATGCCAAATGCGGAATGTCGATACGATACCCTTTCAGCATTAAATGCCAGTACATCCAAGGAAAACCGATTTTTTTACCTATCCACCAGATAAACAGGTTTTTACGAGGATCTAACCACGGAAATGAGGGGGTTACCTTACCGCCGTACGCAAACTCTGCCAACATGACCGTACTCAGCGAAGTGGTTAACGGACAAGAACCGTAGCCATCATATTTTTCTTCAACGGCTTTACCGTTAATAAGATGCAAAATATTATCGACTAAAATCGGTACTTGCTTCCGAACCGCAGCGGCAGTTTTGGCATTGGGGGTTGATGTGGCATCCCCCAGTCCGAAAATATTGGCGTATTTATTGTGCTGCAATGTTTTATCATGCACATCCACCCAGCCAGCCGCATTCGCCAAAGGGCTTTTTTTAATGAAATCCGGCGCACTTTGCGGTGGCGTCACATGAATCATGTCAAACGCTTTTACGACTTGCTGTTTATTACCATCGCTATCGGTTACTTCAAAGGTGGCCGTTTTAGACGCCCCATCAATCGCGACCAGATTATGGCTAAAATTGGGTTTAATCCCGTAACCTGCCACTACTTTCATTAACGCTTTGGCAAAAAACGGAATACCGAATATCCCCGGCCCCGCCGTACAGAACTCAACATTCATTTTGTCTAAAATGCCTTTTTTACGAAAACGATCCGCAGCGAGATACATAATCTTCTGCGGTGCGCCTGCGCATTTAATCGGCATGGGGGGTTGTGTAAACAGCGCCGTACCGGATTCTAAATGACGAATGCACTCCCAGGTATATTCCGTCGTTTGCGCGGAATAATTGCTGCATACATTATTTTTACCTAGCGTTTCAGGTAAGCCTTGAATTTTGTCCCAATCCAATTGCAAGCCGGGACAGACGACTAAATAATCGTAATGTACCGTTTCACCGGAACGTAACGTGACGGTATTATCTTCCGGCTGAAAAGACTCAGCATAGTCTTTAATCCATTTAACCGTTGGATGAATTAAATCCGCTTCATTACGTGTGGTTTGCTTTAAGGTATAAGCACCGCCACCAATAATGGTAAATCCCGGTTGATAATAATGCTGCTCAGAGGGTTCGATAATCGCAATATCTATAGCCGCATTCTGTCTGCGCATATTATTAGCGACCGAAACGCCCGCGGCACCGCCGCCGACAATTAAAAGAGTATGGTGTTGTTGTGACATAGTATCCTCATGCTATCTATTATTATTTTTATTGTTAGTTGCATGCTAGACATCACCATTAATGTGTTGGTACTAGCATGCCACCTTTATTTATACAGTAGAACGAAACAATTTCATCCTAACGTTATCGGCGTTTTTTTAAACGCTTTTTTGCCACGCTTCAAAGCCACCCGCCATGGATACAACATTGCTGTATCCCAATGCCTGTAAGGTCTGTGCCGCCAAAGCAGAGCGTCCACCGGTACGGCAATAAATCAATATTGCTTGAGATTTATCCGCCAGTTCTGGAAAATTACCGATCTTAAACTCCAAAACGCCGCGCGGTAGTGCTACTGCCTGATCAATGTGCCCTGCGGCGTACTCGCTTTCTTCACGCACATCCAGCGCTATAACCGTGCCATCACTGATCAACTGTTTAGCCGCTGTTACGCTGACTTCTGTAATCTGTTGTTTGGCGGCCATCACCATTTCCTGACCTGTGGTAATACTTGGCGCGGGTGTACCGCCACAGCTTGCTGTTTCTTGAGTCGCTGTAGTACGCACAGCTTCACGCTGCACAATGGCATCCTGACGCTCATTTTCTTCTAAGCCACAATAACGATTAGCGGGTACGGCCTCATCAATTAAACGGGGTTTAGGTAAATTGAGATGATGCATAATCTCAATAAATTCTTCCCGTGTTTTTCCTGCCAAGCGTGGATTAGTAGTACGTTCCTGAGCAATACTACTGACCCATCGTTGTTGATAATCATGACCGGGATACACTAACGTTTCATCAGCTAAGGTAAATAAGCGTTGCGTAATACCGTCGTACTGAGCACCTGCGTCACCACCTTGAAAATCAGTACGTCCACATCCGCCAATCAATAACGCATCACCCGTAAAAACACGATCACGCCATAAAAATGAAATACTGCCTGGCGTATGTCCTGGGGTTGCAATCACTTTAATGCGTTCATTTTGCCCAAATTCGAATACATCGCCATCCTTAATTTGTACATCGGCAGTGGTCGCTCCGCACAACTCACTAACGCCGGTTTGGGCACCCAAACGCTGCCGCAATAAGCCACTGGCGGTAATATGATCCGCATGTACATGCGTTTCTAGGGTATATTTTAGGTGTAAACCGTGTTCGCTGAGCAGTGCCATGTAAGCGTCAATATGGGTATTGACCGGATCAATAAAAACCGCCTCTTTCGTGACCGGATCTGCGATTAAATAGGTATACGTCCAAGTTTCTTGATCAAATAATTGTTTGAATAACATAGCAGAACCCCAAGGGTGATAGTTAATGAAATAAAGCACTGTAGAACGTTGCATACTATTGTCATTTTATGCCGTCACTAAAGTTAATACAAAGATCGTGCCAACATTATAAAAACAACAACTTACTGCTTTCATTGTGCATTATTTATATAAAATATAATTTTAAGCAAGTATTTGTTGCGCATACTGTTTCAGTGAAACAGTATCGTGCAACAATGAAACAACCGAAACACACACATTACCTACCGCAGAAAAACACACTAAAACCCCGTGACTACGCCGTAGTATTTATTTGCTTAGAAAGCCGGATTTTCCATGGCCTTTATTTATAACCGCTATACCGCCTACCCTATATAACACGGCGACTATGCGTTCTGGGTAACGTAAGAACAGCCTCCAGACCGCCATTCATAGCGTTACGTAACACCAAATCACCACCATGCACTTGCGCTATATCTTTTGCAATACTTAAACCCAGCCCTGTACCACCACTGTCACGATTACGAGAGCTTTCCAGACGATAATAAGGTGTAAAAACGTTGCTTAACTGATCATTTGGAATACCAACACCTTTATCAAGAATGCGAATAATCAGACTTTCATCACTATCCAGCACAAACAACTCCGCACAATAGCCATATTTAAGGGCGTTATCGATCAAATTACTGATGCAGCGCTTTAAACCACTGGGCTTACCCAGATAAGGTGATAATGCAGCTCCGTGGATGGTGACTTCCGCGTGCATTTCTTGTGCGTCTGCCTGAAGACTCTCCAATAAAGCCATCATATCCACAGGCTGAAAAACTTCCTGTTGTTCTACGCCACGCATAAAATCCAGCGTAGCCATGACCATGTCTTCCATTTCATCCAGATCTTTCTGAAAGCGCAGTCGGGTAGGCTCGTCATCTAATAATTCTGTGCGCAAACGTAAACGGGTGATAGGGGTTTTTAAATCATGCGATATAGCCGCCAGAAGTTGCGTCCGATCCTGAATATGCCGTACCAATCGCGCCTGCATGATGTTAAATGCATGGGCGGCGCGACTCACTTCAATAGGTCCACTTTCATCCAGCGGCGGCTTGTGAATATCATTACCCAATGCCTCGGCAGCGCTCGCTAATTGTTGCAGAGGACGCGTGACCCAGCGCACAGCAACAAAAGAAAAGCCTATTATTGAGGTTAACAAAATGGCCAGATGCACGAGTACAGATGAGCCTTCCTCATTACCATAGGTCAAATCAGTTTGTAGTATTAACGTACTGCCGTCTTGCAAGTCAACCTGAAGCGATAAAAGTTGCGGAGCCAGTTCCGTAATAATCATCCGCGTCGGTTGCTGATTACCCAGTAACGCATTGAGCGTTGCACGAAAAAGTTTAAATTTGGGATTATTTGGCTCGCCCGTCCGATTTAAGGGCAATTTTTTTTTCGCTAATCGAATATGCAGAAGAGGATCATGAAGCTGCTCAACTATCGCCTGCTTAGTTTCAGGGTTTAATGCCGACATTAACCGCACCAGATCAGCCACCCGCCGTGCCGCCTGTAATTGACTGGATTGATCCGCTATCTGGCTGTGTCCGTACAGATGAATGGCTCTGTTTAGTGCCTGTGCCAGAATTAAGCCCAGCAATAAAATGCCAACCATCCGCCCAAATAAAGTACTTGATAACCAGTGTACCATCGCGTTAAGACACCTCACTGGTCAGTACATAGCCTTCACCACGCACTGTTTTTATAATCGCCGGTTCTTTAGCATCATCACCCAGCCGATGCCGTAGGCGACTAATTTGTACATCAATACTACGATCGAACGGTTCAGCATCTTTGCCTTGTGTCATATCCAGCAGTTGTTCGCGACTCAAAATACGATTGGCATGTTCTAAAAAAATCTTGAGCAGTCGATATTCAGCACCGCTCAACGCTACCACCAAGCCATCTTTAGCCAATAAGTTACGCGTTACCGTATCCAACTGCCAATGCGCAAAGTGTAAATACCGCCCGCCTTTTGCGTCTATGCTGTCAGGTAACGCATGCGATCTACGCATAACACTTTTAATGCGCGCCAGTAACTCACGGGGATTAAAAGGCTTTGGTAAATAATCATCAGCCCCCATTTCCAAACCAATAATACGATCCGTTTCATCCCCGCGCGCGGTGAGCATAATAACGGGAATATTAGAATGTACGCGCAAATTACGGCAAAGCACTAGACCATCTTCATTGGGCAGCATTAAATCCAGTACGATTAAATCAATCGCGTTATCTGCTAAGTGTTGTCGCATTGCATGACCGTCTTCCGCTAACGACACGTAATACCCGTTTTTACGTAAATAATCGCCTAATAGATTGCGTAATTCCGTGTCATCATCGACGACCAGTAAGTGCATGTCGGCTTTAGCAACACCCGATTGTGTCGAAATGTAACCGTTAAGTTCTTTTGTCATAATACGTTACAAAAAGGTCATTTTATGAAATATGCAGGTTACATTGGTGTGATCTAATAATGCTGACTTGATAGACAGCAGTCTTTACGGGTCAACGTAATAATTCCCCATTAATCACAGTTAGGCGAAATAAAATGAAAAAAATAATAATAGCCATCGCACTTATAGCTGCTTTACCCGTTATTGCTAATGCAGAAGAAGCCGCCAAAGCCGCAGATGCGCCTTCGGTGCATCACATGCAAAACGCCAATCCTGCACCTGCTGCAAAAGAAGCAGTAAAACAGGCTCCAGAACACGTTATGTCTAACGGCAGTGTCGCGCCAGTAGAGAAAGCAGCAGAAAAAACCCCAGAACATATGATGATGAATAAATAAAAAAGATCGTCATTCCTGCACCGGTAGATTGCCAGTGCAGGTAAAGCTTTCTTAATAAGCCATAACCATTATATAAGCGATTTAAATCATTATGACTTAAATCAGAAGTGTGTCTATTTTTTATAGACATGTTTTTATACGACCCAGAGACTAGCACGACATAAAATTATCAGGAAACTTCTCGCCACCCCTTTAGCTAAAGGGGTTTTTTAGAGCATACATTGATTATTTTATTTGGTGCATGTTTACAGACATAGTCATTAGCATTCTTAATAACCGATTAATAAATAACAATAAAGGGGATCGAAATGGGTGAAAATCAAAAATTAATGGCCGCCGTTGTCGGCATGTTTGCGCTTGCTTTCATCATGGTGGCAGTGGGTAAGGAAGATGAGTCGCCTGAAGTTGTTGCAGAAAGAACTAGGCTCTTAACATTTTCTTCTATGCAAGGCATGGCAGGGCAAAAATGCCCAGTAGCCATCAGAAATAAAACCGGTACAGAGGTTTACTTCCCAACATCGAATGAAAGCGATAAAGAAACCTATGTAACGTTATATTACAAAGGCACTGAAAAAGGCGACAAATTTAAAAATGCATCATGTACACTGACGTTAGCGTTAGGTGGCATTTCTAAATTGATTATTGACGATGAAGTCGTGATTGATAAGAAAAAATTAACCACTACACCATAATGATTAAAAATCCGCTGAATAGTCAAATTCAACGGACTTGAAAAATACTACCCACTCATTGTTACCGACGAATTATTGCATTAAATCATCGCGTCAACGCACGGAGTGGGTAGTCATATTAAAGCCCCTCTTACGTATCATCCCCCGCGTTTTTTTCCCTTAGGAATAATTTCCAATATTCTTCTGATATGGCGTTCCGTGATAAAAGCCAAGAAGAAGAGTTGTAAAAAATTTTCTGCTTCAATAATATCCAATCCAATTTTTTCAGGCACGACTTCTTTTCGTGTTCCAAATACTTTGTCCCAGATAGCCAGCACAATACCATAATTGCTATCATGCTCACGACGATCAGCAGAGTGATGCGTACGATGTAACGAGGGCGTAATAATGAAATTTGAAAGACTCTCTTCCCGCTTAAACGTCAGATTAGCATGATGGAAAAAGATAAATAACAGCTCAAGGGTTTCAATAGCCAACACCAAGTGCGCCTCAACACCAATAAGAATAACAAATAAACACTTATAGGGAATTTCTAGGAAAAGATCAAAAACATGAAAACGAAAGCCAGTGCTGACATTAAAGCTTTTGTCGCTATGATGAATCTTATGAAATCGCCATAAAAATTCAAAACGATGACTGGCAACGTGCCAAACATAGATGGCAAGGTCAAATAAGATAAAAGATAAAACCCATTTAAGCGGCCCACTACTTAAGCCACTTAAAATACCGAATGAAGAAAACTGTTGTGCAACAAAAAACAAACTGGAAGCACGCAACACCGTTAAAATAACATTGTTAAATATAAAAGCAGTGGTATTGGTGACAAACGACGCCTTGCCTATTTGCTGTGTAAAACGACGGTACGGTTGCATTTTTTCCATAACAACCAAGGCGAAAAAAGCTAAAATCGCCACACCAAACAACACTTCGTTAAACAACAACCCTCCTCCGCTTCCTTGCAGACTCTCGCTAGCTATTGATAAAGAATCGACCTGAGTATTCATATAAAAGCCTTGGTGATAAGGGAACGCTTATTGTTGGACAGTAATTTTGCTAATCCGTTCAAAAAACCATGTATTTTACCGTGACACATTAATCATCGCTTTCAGTGAGTTTTTTAAATAAGTTATTCAGCTCTTCAATTTCATTTTCAGCATTCACCTTATAACTTATATCATATTGCACACCTAGGTAATAGATTATCCGTCCTTTACGATCAAGCAGTTGTGTTATTTTTAAATGATTGTGAAATAAGTCACCATTTTTTTTGTAGTTGCGCAAAGTGACTTCAATATTCTGATGCTGTTCCATTGCCGCATGAATTTGATAGCGCGCCTCCTGCTCCCTATCCTCACCCTGTAGAAAACGACAATTACGCCCGATAATTTCAGATTGATTGTATCCGGTGAGTTTTTCAAAAGCTTTGTTAGCATAAATAATGGGCGTATCTTCAAGATCAGGGTCTGATAAGGTAACACCATTAACACACTCGTCTAAAATAGCCGAAAGGATTTGCGGGATAATGCCATTGTCTTTTTCGACGATAAAATTCATGGGTAAACTCCAAAATTAAAAATTGAAACAGGTAGTAATGGTAAGTAAAGTCTTGCGTATTAGTCAGCAACTGCTAGCAAATTTTTAATATTATCGGCAGTCGTTTCCGCACCATCCTCAATAGCAATGCGAATCAGTTTTGCAAAAGGAAGCATAAACAATTCAACATTTAACAACTCGAAGCTATAGGTAAGTTGCGTAGTGGCTTCATTTTCGTGTCTTTCTAACTGATAGAAATCCCGATAATCGGCGGTCACGCCTTTAAAGCTCAGCAATGTAAGTGGTTGATACTCACTGATTTGAAAAACAGATTTTATTTCTTTACCCTGCTCTATGCGTAGCTGCCGCGCTTTTGCGCCAACAAAGACTTTATTACCGTCTAACGGTTCAAATTCAATAACATCTACGGCCCATTTTTGATAATTATCAAAAAAATGCTCACCAATAAATTCAAAAACATCGTTAACTGATTTATTAATAATGACGGTTGCTTTCCCTGCTATCGGTTTAGTTGGATCAAACGGTAACTTAAACATTCTTCAAGCTCCTCAGCGTGCTATCTGTGTTATATGAGTACTTTATGATTGTATCGGCTTTTTGTCGTAATTCAATAAAATCCTGTAACAATAATTAATTAATGAGCACCAACCTACAGTTATCAAGAAGCTGATGTTCTTCAGGTAATTTTGAGTTGTACCAGAAACTGTCGAAACGCAGATTGCGACAACGCGTCTTTAAAACAAATAAGGCTAGAGGTTGATGACTTTCCGCTACGTTTTTTGTAATACACGATAATCAAAAAAGGTGTAATCAGACTGGTGGGCATGATCTGTAGCAATACCGTTGTGCCGTTAATTATCTGATACCAGCCCATGGCATCTGCGTACATCAATACAGTTGGGCGTGTTTGAAGCCTATAATGTCGCCATTGCAGCCAAAGATGCATACCAATTACGGCACTTAAAGCGAGTTTAACGCTGATCGGTAAAGTGTTAGCAAACGTGGCAAATAAAGCCAACGCATGCAATACGCCTAACAGAATAAATAAGGTTTTGGAGGCTTTAATCTCAACTACAAAGGAACTGTTGGACATTATTTAGTACGCATAATTAAGTAATCGAACAGAAGGAGAAGCTTATCTGGCATTAGTCGCTACGCACCAAATCGTAGCTGCCGTTAATTTATTACGCGGTTTCTTAGGTTTTTCACCTGTCTTATGTGTTTTAAAAAGCGAAGGCCTTATAATGAGCTATTAATCATCGCCATTTGAATAACCTCTTAATGAATCTTTCCTGGAAGCAGTATCTGTTAAACCTAAATGCGCAGCTTTTAGCCAAGCAAGATTTCCCTGTTAGTGCCCATGATGCAGATATGCCGCGTAACTTTAGCTATCCGATCACGCATTTAGCCGTTTTACGTGTCAGCGGTGAAGATGCGGCAACTTTTTTGCAAGGACAATGCACCTGTGATATTCATGAGCTGAATGAAAAAAACAGTCGTTTTGGTGCTTTTTGCAACGCTAAGGGTCGCGTAATCACTACTTTTATGCTTTTAAAAAGCCATCAAGACTGGCTATTAATTGTTCCGTCCGAGCTGCTGGCTGATATTCAATCAAGATTACAGCGCTATATTTTACGTGCAAAAGTACAGCTAACCGACGGCAGTGCAGAATATTGCCTGTTAGGTTTTAGCTGCGAACGGCCTACCCCCTTTAATCTACCGGAACACCGCCTTGACGTGTTGGAGCAACCCGCTATCATAGTGCGATTAGAGGAACAGTCGTCACGTTATTTACTGGTTGCTGAGTGTAACGCACCCGTACAAAACTGGCCGGATGATTTTACAGCGCAACGCGAAGTAGACTGGCGCTTGCTGGATATTCAAGCCGGTATTCCTTGGCTGTGTAAAAGCACCAGTGAAGAATACATTCCGCAAATGCTTAATCTCGATCAGTTAGGGGGTATCAGCTTTACCAAGGGCTGTTATACCGGTCAAGAAATCGTTGCCCGCACTCACTACCTAGGCAAGGCAAAACGGAGAATGTTCACCGCTGTAGTTGATGCCATTAGCGAAGCGCCGCCATTAAATAGCGCTATTATTGATCAAGCCAGTGGTGAAACAGTCGGCACAGTATTGGCAGCGCATATCAGTAGTCAGCAGTGTACTCTATCCGTAGTATTGGCAACAGAAGCGCGACAGCTATCGACATTAACCTTGCAAGATCAACCTTTAACGCCATTAGTATTCCTATAACGTTACTATTTTTACTAAAATCAGGTCAAAAATCATGCAATTTAAATCTGTACAGGACTTTTTAACCCATGTTCAAGGTGAGCTAAATGCTAATCGCTTGGTTTTGCCGACCTTACCAGATGTTGCCTTAAAAGTAAGGGACGCTGTCGCCAAAGACAACGCCAGTACTCAACAACTGGCTGACATGATTATGACCGATGCCGCCTTATCGGCACGTTTAATTCAAGTGGCGAATAGCGCAGCGTATCGCAATGCCGTGCCAGTTAACAACATTCAAATGGCGATCGTGCGATTGGGTAGCAAAACCATTAGTACGCTGATTACCAGCCTAGTTATGCAACAAATGTTTAAACCCAGTACCAAGCTCTTGGAGAGCTATTTTAGACATATATGGGAAAGCAGTGTCAGTGTATCCAGTATTAGCCGAGCACTCACCATGTTTGCACCGCATTTAGATGCAGATGAAGCAATGTTAGCAGGGCTTATATTTCAAATCGGAAAACTGCCGATTTTGATGTTAGTCGAAGATATTCCCGAATTTAAAGACAGCCCAACGCGGCTCGACAAATTACTGGAAAAAACCCATCCAGCCATTGGTAAGATTATTATGGATACGTGGGCATTTCCCGAAGAATTAAAGACGGTGGCGTCTGAATACGTCAATTTTCAACGCGACTCCGGTGAAAAAGCCGATTATGTTGATATTGTCCAGGTCGCCTTTTTACAAAATATTGCCGGTACCGACCACCCCGCAAGTCGCATAGATTGGTCAACCGTGCCAGCTTTTGCCAAATTAGGCTTATCCGCCGATGCTGAAATTCTTGAAATATCTGGCCTTGCTCAAGAGATCGCATTGACGTCTGCTTTATTATCTTAACTGTATACAAGGAGGATTCAATGATAGCTACTAAAGATGCATTGCGCTTTCGCCGCATTGGTACCATTACCATTATCGCCGTTTACGTACTCATACTGATTGGCGGTATTGTCCGTGCTTCTGGGGCGGGCATGGGTTGCCCTGACTGGCCTACCTGTTTTGGGCAATGGATACCGCCCACCGATGCATCCGAATTACCGGCTAATTATCAAGAAATTTACGCACAGCGTGGTTATCAAAACACCACCTTTAATCCTGTAAAAACCTGGACTGAATACCTGAACCGTTTATCAGGGGTATCCATTGGCTTTTTAATCGTGCTAACCGTATGGACTTCGCGTATTTATCTTAAAGCCGACAAAATGGTTTTTTACATCGCGAGCAGTATCTTACTGTTGGTTATGTTTCAAGGCTGGCTCGGTTCGGCGGTGGTCGCCAGTAACCTTAAGCCATTCATGATCACCCTGCACATGCTACTGGCTTTATTCATTGTTGCCCTGCTCATTTACGCTATTGCCCGTTCTCAGCGTGCGTTTTTAATGCAAGTGGATTGCCAACGGTTATCGACTAAATTCCACACGGTTTTAAAGCTCGCGATGGGCATGACTTTACTGCAGGTAATCATGGGGACGCAGGTGCGGGAAGCGGTAGATTTTATTGCCCATGAACACGGCTATATTGATCGCCAATTCTGGCGCAATGATTTTCCGATTATTTTTTATATTCACCGTTCTTTTTCAGCCTTGATCTTGTTTACCAACCTCTGGCTGGTATGGCAAATTCATCAGTTTATGGCAGCAGATACATTCTTGCGTCGATTAGGCTACGCCTTGGCAAGCCTAGTCATCATTGCTATTCTTGCTGGCGTATCCTTGGATAGATTAGGTGTGCCGCCTGTCGCGCAACCCATCCATTTATTAATGGCTAACCTTATTTTTGGTGTGCAGTTTTTGATGGCCATCAGCTTAAATTACGCCACTAAAACACGATAAAATCAATGTGCAAAAGCAATTGAAAAGCCCGCCATGGGTTTTTCAATTGTTGCACAGGCCAGCAGCAATGGTATTGGATTTTGGGTAATTAACGGTTATTTTTCTAGGTGACGTATATGCTTACACGCATGCTAATGGCTATTTTGATGAGCAGTATACTCATCAGTTTTAACGCACACTCGGCTGAAGAAACTGATGTTTCTATCGCAGAAGCCATTGTTGCTGGAGGGTGTTTTTGGTGCATGGAACACCCTTTCGATGAATTACCCGGTGTAATAAAAACAACGTCCGGCTATACTGGCGGAACGGTCAAAAACCCGACCTATGAGCAAGTATCGAGTGGCAGCACGGGGCATTTTGAGGCATTACAAATCCTTTATAACCCAACCAAGATAAGCTACGAAAAACTGCTGGAGGTATTTTGGCATAATATTGATCCAACCGATGGTAACGGGCAATTTTGTGATAAAGGTAATCAATACCGATCAGTTATTTTTTATCAGGGAGAGCAACAAAAGCGTATCGCTGAACAATCCAAAGCCACGTTGGAAAAAAATAAACCTTTTCCCGATACCATCATGACCTTGATACTTCCCGCCACGGAATTCTTCCCTGCTGAAGAGTACCATCAGGATTATTATCAAAAAAATCCAGTGCGCTACAACTATTATCGTTTTAGCTGTGGCAGAGATAATCGTCTCGAAACGCTGTGGGGAAAACCGTAAATTGCGCGTTGACAGCCGAGTAACTTAGGTTCGATAATCAAACCCCTTATAAAACGACTAAACAACAATAATAACCACGGAGTAACAATGTCAAATACGTCTTCAATAACGGTTTCTACCCTCTGGCGCTATCCCATAAAATCAATGCTCGGCGAGGAATTAAATGGCGCAGACATTACCTTAAATGGACTTTTAGGGGATCGGGTCTACGCCCTCATCGATGCCGAGACCAATAAAGTGGTCAGTGCCAAAAACCCAAAAAAATGGCCGGATTTCTTCTCTTTCCGGTCGGCATTTGTTTCACCACCGCAATCAGGACATAGTGAACCGGTTTGGATTACCCTGCCGAATGGCCTCGTCTTGCGCAGTGACCACCCTGACACCAATGATAAATTATCACAGGCATTAGGCCGCAAAGTCAGCATACGCAGCCAAGCGCCCAATGATGCAACATTGGAGCAATATTGGCCTGAATTCGACGGCGAAAACAACGAAGTATCCAGCGAAGGCGTTGCCGGAGATGCACCTGCAGGCACTTTTTTTGATTATGCCGCGTTGCATCTACTGACGACCAGCTCTATTGAGGCCATGCAGCGCTTGTACCCGGAAGGTCGCTTTGAAGTCAGACGCTTTAGACCGAACATGACCATTGATACCACAGGTTTAACTGGCTTTGTCGAAAATGACTGGGTAGGTAAGATTCTTAAAATAGGCGATAGTTTGCGTTTGCAAGTAACCGATCCTTGCCCACGCTGCGTTATGCCAACGTTGGCTCAGGGTGATTTACCCAATGATCCAGGTATTTTAAAACACGCTGTTGCTAAGAATTTACCGCTAGTGCCTTTTGCGGGCAAAGCATTACCCAGTGTGGGCGTGTATGCAAAAATACTGCAAGCAGGATGGGTCAAACGCGGTGATACGCTGACGATTGAAGAGTAATCATCCGTCCTAAACACCCACCCGCTTCTAGCGGGTGGGTTTAAGTCAAAATAAACCGCTTATATTTTACGGTAACGACCAGTAAATACCGCCGATAACATACCTAACGACCCAGCAGGTAACTATATATCATCCACAGGTTGCCAGTGGATAGCCATTATTAGCGCATACTTTCTATTGGGTATAAGAACAACGCCTGACGATGCCCGTTGGGATAAATGACCATGACATCATCCATACCGTCGCCATTCAAATCCCCAGCAGAATCAAACCGTAAAGCGCCCGCTTCTACCCCCATGTAGACTAAATAATCCATTAAACCACGATAGCGCTGCTGGTCTTTTTCGGCTTGAATGATGCCTTGCGTGTTCAGCCTAACACCTGTAAATTGTTGTTTTTCTAAGCTGGATTTAAGGCTTTCCCAATCAACAGGAGTAGGATACAACGCTTTTTGCTTAAGCAAGCCATCTTCACTAAAAACGTGATAATACGTATAAATATTCGCTAAATCAGACTGTGCTTTGAAATAAAGTCCCGACTGATCGGCGATTGTTGCAGCTTCACTGTAGAAATCAGGACGGGCAACATAGTAATGCTTACTTTTTGATGCCGTTTGATCTTGCGGAACTACCGTAAAACTGCCACGACTATCTATTAGGCCGACAGTAAGACTTAGTTGCGCCAGTGTTTGTTTAAATCCTAAAACATCATACAGCTCGCCCGCAAAAGTAATGACCCGACCCGACGCAGTTACTATTCTAATAAGACCCTCTGCCGTAAAACTAACTCCAGGTGCTTCATTAACATGCGTTTGAGCAACATTGAATGGCCGAAGCGCAATGTATTGGTTGTCAATATGCACCATCACGCTACCCGTGCTGCTATTTTGTGTGATATTAAAGCCGCTTAGCGAGGTGATTTTTTGTATTTGTTGCAGTAAGTCCGGCATATTGACGTCAACGAGTACATCAGTCATGAGATTGATGGCTACCGGCTGACCGTCTGTACTAATGTGCGGCAATGCATCACTCAAGTTAATGCCATTGGGAATGAGGGCATTGTCAGAAAATTTCACACCCTGCCCTAAATAAGTACTTACAGCCATTGATGTACTATTACCAATAATAACCTGACTGAGCTGTGCATTTTCAAGCACTTTTACGTTAGATAATAGCGCGGGGGCATTTGGGATGCCTTGAATGATGCCCGCCAGTGTTCCACCAATAAGCGTTTCATTTGCTTTGAAGGTTTTGTTATAGCTTATGTCATCAGCGATACTGTTACTCACGCCGCCATCTAGGACACTATCAGCCGCTTCCCCGCCAGCAGGAATGGTATCAGGAGCAGTATATTCAGACATTCCAGGAACATTGCTGCTATCCGTACTAGTGTCAAGGGGTGTAGTACCCGCCGGATACGGTTCATTAACGGGAGCAAAGTTAAGTGTCGCATTAGCCACATTATCGACAACGCCACTGCCGCTACCCATGCTAATGTCAGGGAGAGTAACACCTGCCGTACCCGTACCATTAGCGGGAGGTGTTGTATTAGCCACATTATTAGTAGTACCACTGCCGTTACCAGCTGTAGTATCAGGAGCTGTCTTGCCTATAGCACCTGTACCATCAGTTGGAACAGGGCCAGGAGCCGCATTACCGACAGCACCAGCACCCGCACCACTACTCGTACTAGTGTCACCTGCCGTACCCGTACCATTAGCTGGGGGCGGATTAGCGACAGTTCCGTCACTGGACTGTAGCGGACATTCTTTAATTGGCG
>JAPLRW010000166.1 GCA_026398935.1 Methylococcales bacterium | reverse complement strand
GCTGCCTATTGAGGATTTGCTTAACGTTAAAATCACTTCGGTGTCTAAAAAATCGCAAGCATTATCCGATGCCGCTGCCGCCGTTTTTGTTATCAGTCAGGATGATATTAAACGTTCCGGCGTTACCAGTGTGCCAGAAGCATTGCGTATGGCGCCCGGTGTTGAGGTTGCAAGAGTTAGCTCCAATAAATGGGCGGTGAGTGCGCGTGGTTTTAATGGCAGTTTTGCCAATAAATTGCTGGTACTGATGGATGGACGCAGTGTGTACACCCCCGCTTTTTCGGGCGTGTACTGGGATGCTCAGGATGTATTGCTGGAGGATGTTGAGCGCATTGAGGTTATTCGTGGGTCTGGTGCGGCGCTTTGGGGAGCTAATGCCGTGAATGGTGTTATTAATATCATCACCCAGTCGGCATCGAAAACGCAAGGTGGCTTATTAGTGGCGGGCACGGGTAGCAAAGAAACCGGGTTTGGTGCGTTTCGATATGGAACACAGCTAAATGAAGGCACCGCTATGCGAGTGTATGTAAAAGGATTTGAGCGGGGATCATTTGCAACGCAAACGGGCAGTGATAGTGGCGACGACTGGCAAAAGCAGCAGGGTGGTTTTCGTATTGATTCGCATGTTTCGATGGTGGATGACGTAACACTGCAAGGCGATCTGTATCAAAACAAAAATAATCAAACCTTATTAATGCCTACGCTGGTTGCACCGTATACGCAGCAGTTGAACGATACAGTAAATGCTTCTGGAGGAAATTTAACCACGCGCTGGCAGCATACGGTGTCACTCACTGAAAAATATACCTTGCAGGCTTATTACGATCATTATCAGCGTGATGAGCTTTTTATGGGTGAAGCCCGAGATACATTGGATGTGGATTTTCAGCATAATTTCTCATTAATGGAGCGGCAAGATATCATTTGGGGCTTAGACTACCGTTATAGCCATGATGATATTAAAGATACGGCTTACTTAAGCATTGATCCTAGTAGTCGTAACAATCAACTCTTTAGTGCTTTTGTGCAAGATGAGGTGATGTTAATTGATAAAAGGCTCTGGCTAACCATTGGTTCAAAATTTGAACATAACGATTACACTGGTTTTGAAGGGCAGCCAACGGCAAAATTAATGTGGGAACCGCAAGCGGGACAGCGTGTATGGGCATCAGTATCCAGAGCCGTAAGAACGCCTTCTCGTCTTGAAAATGATATGAATCTACATATACGAACATTTACGACGGCAGTGCCGGGGTTACCTTTTCAAGTACCGGTTGCGTTAACGCTGATGGGTGATAGGAATTATAAATCGGAAACGCTATTGTCTTATGAGCTGGGCTATAGAATTAATGTTGTTGATACGGTATCACTGGATCTGACGGCTTTTTATAATGATTATGCGCATTTAAGAAGTACCACGCGCGGCACACCCAGTATTGTAGGGACGATGCCAAATATTAGTATTGAGCAACCCACGTCTTTCAGTAACCGCAGTTATGGAAATACCTACGGTTTTGAAATGGCCACCGTTTGGCAAATGCTTGATTGGTGGCATTGGTATGCTAACTACAGTTTTCTAGGTACGCATCTTTATGCGTATGATGTAGATATGGGGGCGAGCCCGCAACATAAGACTTCCTTGCGTGCTGGTTTGACACCCGTGAAAAATATTACCCTCGATTTTTGGTTGCGCTATGTCGGTGCAGCAACGTCAATTAATCCCATTCGTGGTACTGAAGCACATGCTATCAGTGCTTACACTGCGTTAGACATCAGGCTGGGTTGGAAGCCGCATTCCTCTTTAGAATTATCTGTAACCGGTCAAAACTTACTGGATAAGTATCATCTTGAATATGTTGATGAATTTTATACGGCTCCGACGGCAATACCCCGCGCTGTTTATGGTAAGGTGGTTTGGACGTTTTAACCGATGGCAAATTCAACGCTGAAGTGCCATTCTAGTATTTATGCAGTCTGTCATTTGTCATCGCTAAAGAGCAATGCATGTAACGTGATGTTCAAGTATTTAAATTTGGAAAAATAGCACGCAAACACATAAGATAAATGGTGTAAACTCTCACGTATTTCAGCGATGCTTTGGTGTTCGAGTCGGTGCGTTTTATACAATCCGATGTTCAACAATTCGCTAAATCCAATAACGTAGGAGTAATTTAAAAATGCGGAAGTTGTTACTGGGATTAGGATTTTTGCTGCTACACGTTACAGCACAGGCTGACAGTGTTTTAGTCACCTTGGAAAAAGACAATGCTATCGCGATAATGGATTCACAAACCGATACGTTACTGAAAACAGTGCCCGTTGGACAGCGTCCGCGTGGTATTGCGCTCAGTCCCGACCATAAGACCCTGTTTGTTGCGACCAGTGATGACAATACCATTAAAATGTTGGATGCTGAAACGTTTAAAGAATTGGGCGCATTGCCTTCTGGAGAAGATCCTGAGACCTTTGCGGTGAGTCCGGCGGGTGATCGTTTGTATGTCTCGAATGAAGATGATAGTCAGGTAACCGTCATTGATGTTGCGAAAAGAAAAGTCGTGCAAAAAATTGCGGTGGGTGTTGAGCCTGAAGGAATTGCGGTCAGTCCGGATAATAAGTGGGTAGTGAGTGCTTCTGAAACGACTAATATGCTGCATTGGATTGATCCAAAAACTTTAAAAATCGTTGATAATACGCTGGTAGATCCGCGTCCGCGTGCCGTTGCATTTACAGCGGATAGTCAGCAGCTATGGGTGACGTCTGAAATTGCCGGTACGTTAAGTGTGCTGGATGTTAAAACGCGGCAGTTGCTTAAGAGTATTAAATTGACCGTGCCAGGTGTGACGGCGGATAAAATACAGCCAGTGGGCGTGGTGATTGATAACGCCCATCGTTGGGCGTATGTTGCGATAGGGCCGGCTAATAGAGTGGCAGTGATTAATGCGCAAACCTTTGCTGTTGAAAAATATTTACTGGTTGGGCAACGAGTTTGGAATTTGGCTTTTTCGCCGGATCAAAAAAAATTGTATACCACTAATGGCATGAGTAATGATGTGTCGATTATTGACCTAGATAGTCACACGGTAACTAAATCAGTCGGAGTGGGGCGTTATCCTTGGGGCGTTGTGGTTAAGCCATGAGTGCAGCATTGGCGGTTGAACAGTTAAGTTTTGCTTATGGCGATAAAAAAGCCTTGGATGACGTTGCGTTTACGATTAATACTGGGGAGTGTGCGATTTTATTGGGGCCGAATGGTGCGGGTAAAAGCACGTTATTTGCGTTGATTACTCGGCTTTATGATACCCGCTCAGGTAGCATTCAGTTATGTGGGTTTACTATTAAGAAGCAGCCGTCGCAAGCGCTCAGTAAGTTGGGTGTGGTATTTCAGCAAGCAACATTAGACATGGATTTAACGGTACAACAGAACTTGCGCTATCACGCCGCCTTGCATGGAATGGGCGGAAAGCTGGCTAAACAGCGCATACAGGAAGAGTTAGAGCGACTAGGGATGTACGAGCGTCGTGCTGAAGCGGTTAGGCAGCTTAATGGCGGGCATCGTCGCCGCGTAGAAATTGCCCGGGCGCTATTGCACAAGCCGTCATTGTTGTTATTGGACGAGCCTACTGTCGGATTGGATGTGCCGAGCCGTCAGGCGATTGTGGAGCATGTACACCAGTTGGTGCAACAACAGAAAATTGCGGTGCTATGGGCAACGCACACTTTTGATGAGATTTATCCCGATGATCGCTTACTGATCTTGCATAAAGGACAAATTAAAGCCCAAGGAACGCTGGATGAGGTGTTAATGCAAACGGCGACGCCGAGTATTCATGCGGCTTTTGCAGCGTTAACCCAACAAGGAGGGCGAGAATGAGCTTCTTGCATTATTGGCGTGCGATGTGGGGGATTATTGGGCGAGAGTTATGGCGTTTTATTAAACAACGGGAACGCTTTATTTCCGCGTTAGTCAGGCCGTTAATTTGGTTATTTGTATTTGCCGCAGGCTTTAGAGCCTCGCTGGGTATTGCGATTACACCGCCTTATGAAACCTATATTTTATATGAGGTGTATATTACGCCGGGTTTGGTGGGGATGATTCAGCTTTTTAATGGCATGCAAAGTTCGTTATCAATGGTATACGACCGTGAAATGGGCAGTATGCGCATTTTAATGGTGTGTCCATTGCCACGCTGGTTTTTGTTAATGTCGAAATTAATCGCCGGAGTGGCGGTATCGGTATTGCAGGTCTATGTGTTTTTAGCGATTGCCTGGGGTTATGATATTCAAGCGCCTTGGCAAGGGTATCTATGGGTGTTGCCGGCATTAGTGTTAGCGGGTTTAATGTTAGGCGCATTAGGGTTATTATTGTCCTCATTTATTAAACAGTTGGAAAACTTTGCTGGTGTCATGAATTTTGTTATTTTTCCGATGTTTTTTATGTCGACCGCCTTGTATCCGTTGTGGAAAATTCAAGAATCCAGTACGTTGTTACACACTATAGCGTTGTATAATCCTTTTTCACAAGCCGTTGAGCTGATTCGTTTCGCTTTATACGGCCAATACAACCAAACCGCTTTTATTTACACGCTTGTAGCGTTTATTATTTTTATGAGTGCCGCCATCGTAGGTTACAACCCCTCGAAAGGCATGATGACCAGCAAAAAAGGAGCAGAATGAAACAGTATCAGACGATTTTAGTGACGGGTGGGGCAGGCTTTATCGGTGGTAATTTTGTACATCGCATGATGGCTAAAGGTGATGTAAATATCATTAATTTAGATGCCTTAACCTATGCTGGTAATTTGGATACGCTCGCCCAAGTTGATAACGACCCTAAACATCAGTTTGTCTTAGGGTCTATCGGTGACAAAAGTCTAGTAGATTACTTGTTGGCACGCTATCAGCCCGATGCTATTGTAAATTTTGCTGCCGAAAGTCATGTGGATCGCTCGATTGATAATCCGTCTGATTTTATTCAAACCAATGTTGTCGGTACGCATGGGTTATTAATGTCGGCGAAAAACTATTGGCAGCAATTGCCTGAACCAGCAAAGCGTGATTTTCGTTTTTTACACGTTTCAACCGATGAGGTTTACGGTTCATTAGGTAAAGAGGGTAAGTTTACAGAAACTACGCCGTATCAGCCTAACTCACCGTATTCAGCGTCTAAAGCGGCTTCTGATCATTTGGTGCGTGCTTATCATCACACCTATGGCTTTCCGGTATTGACGACTAATTGCTCAAATAATTATGGCCCTTATCAATTCCCCGAAAAACTGATTCCCTTAATGATCTTGAATGCTTTAAGCGGTAAAGCACTGCCTATTTATGGTGCGGGTTTAAATGTTCGTGATTGGTTATATGTAGCAGACCATTGCAGTGCGATTGATGCGGTATTACATAAAGGTGTGTTAGGCGAAGTGTATAACGTTGGCGGTAATAATGAAAAAACCAATATTGAAGTAGTGGAAACACTCTGCCAATTGTTGGATGAATTAGTACCTGATTCTGCGTATAAACCGCATAAAAGCTTAATGAAATTTGTACAAGACCGTCCTGGGCACGATGCACGTTATGCGATTGACGCCAGCAAAATTAAACGCGAAGTAGGCTGGGAGCCTAGCGAGACCTTTGAAACGGGTTTGCGTAAAACCGTGCAATGGTATCTGGATAACCAAAGCTGGTGGCAAAATGTGTTGGATGGCAGTTATCGCGGTGAACGTTTAGGTTTAAGGGGTTAAGATTATGGCAGGATTAAAAGGTATTATTTTAGCCGGAGGTTCGGGATCACGCTTGCACCCATTGACGATTGCCATTAGCAAGCAGTTGTTGCCCGTGTTTGATAAGCCGATGATTTATTATCCATTATCGACATTGATGCTGGCAAAAATTAGAGATGTTCTGATTATTACCACGCCGCACGATGCACCGTTATTTGTCAGTGTGTTGGGAGATGGTTCGCAATTTGGGATGAATATTCAATACGCCGTGCAGCCTACGCCAGATGGTTTGGCGCAAGCGTTTATTATCGGTGAAGAATTTATTGGCAATAATTCCAGCTGTTTGACCTTAGGTGATAACATTTTTTATGGGCATGGTTTTCAAGATTCTTTAATGAACAGTGTTAAGCGTGAAAGTGGCGCCAGTGTTTATGGCTATTGGGTTAAAGATCCGGAACGCTACGGCGTGGCTGAATTTGATAAACAAGGGAAGGTAATTGATTTAGTTGAAAAACCTGAGCATCCAAAATCAAATTATGCGGTCACTGGCCTGTATTTTTATGATAATCAAGTGGTGGATATGGCGAAAGCCTTGCAACCGTCGCCGCGTGGTGAATTGGAAATAACTGATCTTAATAAACTGTATTTGCAAAAAGGTCAGTTAACCATTGAAAAATTAGGTCGAGGTATTGCTTGGCTTGATACCGGTACGCATACGTCATTAATGCAAGCGTCTAATTTTATTGAAACCATTGAAGAGCGTCAGGGTCTGAAGGTGTGTTGTCCTGAAGAGATTGCTTTTTATAATGGCTGGATTACGGCTGAGCAACTTGAAAAACAAGGCGCGGCGTTGCAAAAAAATGAATATGGGCAATATTTATTGCGACTCGCCAAGCAAGGGCTTCCCTCATGAAAATTACGCCAACAACATTGCCGGACGTATTGTTGATTGAGCCCGACGTATTTGGTGATGAACGCGGTTATTTTTGTGAGTCCTGGCAGAAAAAACGTTATGCAGAGTTAGGTTTGGACGTTGATTTTGTACAAGACAATGTTTCCTTTTCACAGAAAAATATTTTACGCGGATTGCATATGCAACACCCTTATGCGCAGGGTAAGTTAGTGCATGTGCTACAGGGTGAGGTCTTTGATGTTGCGGTTGATATTCGCCCAGACTCACCTGATTTTGGTCGCTGGGTAGGGGTGTATCTGTCGGCGGAAAATCACCATCAGCTCTATGTACCGCCAGGGTTTGCGCATGGTTTTTGCGTGACCAGCGAGGCGGCTTTATTCGTTTATAAGTGTACTGAGCTGTACCATCCTGAAACCGAGTTAAGTATCGCCTGGAACGATCCGGCTATCGGCGTTAAATGGCCGGTTACGCAGCCGAATTTGTCTAAGAAAGACCAAGACGGCTGTTTATTAAACGCTATTCCTAAGACAAGATTGCCGACTAAAGCATGAAAATATTATTAATTGGACGTTTAGGGCAAGTTGCTTGGGAATTGCAACGTGAGTTGGCGTGTTTAGGTGATGTTATTGCCGTTGATCGGCACTCCAAGCCGTTTACATTGGATTTGGCGGATAATGACAGTATTGTCAGCACTGTTGCTGTGATTAAGCCGGATTTAATTGTTAATGCTGCCGCGTATACCGCTGTTGATAAAGCAGAGCAGGGCGATGGTTTTACAGATGTCGCCATGCAGGTCAATGGCACTGCGTTAGGCGTACTTGCGGCAGCGGCTAAAAAATGTCAGGCTACCTTGGTGCATTACTCTACTGATTATGTATTTGATGGTAACGCACAGTCACCTTATGTGGAAATGCAGGCCACCGCACCGCAAGGGGTTTATGGTCACAGTAAGTTAGTAGGTGAGCAGGAAATTATTGCATCCGGTGTCGATCACTTGATTTTACGCACGGCGTGGGTCTATGGCGGAAGAGGCAGTAATTTTTTACTCACCATGTTACGCTTGATGCAAGAGCGGACAAGTTTAGGCATTGTTGCTGATCAAATAGGTTCACCGACCTGGAGTCGGCAAATTGCATCGGCGACGGCACTGATGCTCGTGCAATGTCGGCATGCACAGCGCATACAACTCGGCGATAAAAAAGGCATTTATCATCTGACTTGTGCAGGGTCAGCGTCTTGGTTTGACTTTGCGAGCAGCATCTATCAGCAAGCACGGCAGATGGGTATTTTGCAAGGCGAGGTTACCTTGAATCCCCTTACAACCAACGATTATCCAACCCCCGCTAAGCGACCAGCCTATTCGGTGTTGTCGGGAGAAAAATTATACGATCAGTTTGGATTACGTTTGCCGGATTGGCAGCTTGCTTTAACGGATTGTTTGGCTGAATATGCCTTACGCGTTTGATTGATACGCGTACGAAATCATGTTTGCAGATGGTTAATCAAGTAATATATCAACTTGGCTTGACCCAGAAGTGCAATATTGATTTTTCGCTAACGTTATTCGGTTTAAGGTGCATGTGAAAAATTCTTTTTTTTTGATTATTCCGCAACAGCGAAAAAGTACTGAGCATATCAAAAATTTTCAAGAAGGTGCGTTAAAGCATTGGGTTGAAGAATTGCCTACGGCTAACCCGAGTTTGGTGACGCGACTGTTCCATGATTTTATTGTAGAGTTTAACCAGATTGAAATGGAGCCAGCATTAAGGCTGGATGCCTTGGAGATTTTGCGACCCAGCTGTCTTGTGATTGAGGATTATTTACGTGCGCGTTTAATGCAAGCAAATTTCCCAAAAACAGCAGGCGATCAAAAGATCATGGAAATCTTATTTGCCATTGAAAAAGAATTTGCACTGGCGTATTGGATAGTAGTGCGTGAGCTGACCAGTAAAGAAGTCGGATGGTTTCAAAGTAAAAATACAACATTAGCTATTCAGCGATGTATTAAAAGCTTGAGCGCCATTGTCGTTACTTTTTGTAGCTTGTATCGCGGTGTGCCTGACTGGGTATGGATTGATTTGCATTCCTTGTATAAGCTCAGTGAAGTGTTAAATAAACAGGCCAATAAAATCCCTGCCGAATTTAATCATACCGTCAAAATGACGACAATAGAAACCAGCTACCAGCAGATTTTATTGTTTAGTTTGGTGCAGCCGAGTCGATTAATGCAAAAAGAAATATTGCAGGTGTATTTCTTTTTAGAGACTGTTAGTTCTTATTTGCAGATGGACAATAAAGCGATTGCCCATTATGCGGCGCAATGTGTGCTTTGCATGGATAATGATAAACCGCCATCCTTCCAACAGCATAGTTCAGCCGTAGCGGATTCGACTGTGCGTTATCTGAATTTTGATAAGCTATTTAACGCCTTTAAGTCTAAAGATAGGTTTACGGCGTCTGGTTTGGTGCGATTTAGTTCAATTGGTGTACAGCCGGGTGATTACTCTAAAGTATCGATTGATCTCCTTGATTACATAGAGCAACGTTGGCGAGCGTATCCCTTGCCGGAAAGAATGGTGTTTAGCGATAGGTTAGATCGCTTTGTAGCATTAGGTTTAGAGGCAGCGTTTAATTTAAAAAATGCTGTTTTTTCAGCGACAGAGCCGGAAACGGAATTTTTGGTACAAACAGCGTCAGAGCGCTCTTTGATTGGTGATTTTAATCACTTAAGTGTCTTGTCTGTTGGGAGTTTAATTAGTATCAGGAAAGTTGATGCGCCAGAGCATCTGCGATCATTAGGTATTGTTAGTAAGCTGGTATCGTTTAAATACGAAAATAAAATGCGTTTTGAAGTGGATTTGTTAGCGGAACATTTTTATGCCGTAAGTTTCGAGTATTTAGAAGAAAAAAAACCGCTACAGCGTAAAAAAGCGTTATTGTATGGCGTGAAAGTGCAAGGTGAAGAAGAAAAAAGCTTTATTATCATCGAGTCTTTTATGTTAAAAGATGGCGCCATTGTTCGGATGTTTATGATGAATGAAGATTATCCTATTATTATAAAAGACAGAAAGAATATTGGTTTGGGTTACTGGCGGTTTGAGTGTCGGAGAATGCCAGAAACGACGGCGACGCTCAGTAATAAAAAGCAGGGCTATGACTTTATTTAAGATTATGTATGAATAAAAACTTGAAAAGATTTTTCATCATGGTAAGTTGTAGCTTTTTGATAGTATAAACAATAACAATAATTGAGTATTTGAGAGGATAAATAACATGAGTGACAGTGAAAAAGTCAGTGAATCGATTGATGAGGCAAAAAAAAGTGTTAGTGGTGGTTTAGCGTCAGTAATGGCGTTGAAAAATTCTAATCCAAAAGTTTTTTTTGGAGGAGCTGCTGCTCTGTTGGTAGTGTTTGTTATTATACTATCGTTAGGTGGCGGTGACGATGCGACGCCTATTGCTAATGGTGCAGGTGGTACGCAAGCAAAGAATTTGGCGGTAGGTCAGCAATATACGTTAAAAAGTCCAAACAGTTATGATGCTAATGCCGTTGTTCAATTAGTTCCTGTGCCCGGTACGATAGCGGCTTATGATGAGGCCGAAGGCGATACTAAAAACTCTTGTAATAAAATAGCGCAAGGTACACATGTGTCAGTAATGAGCTTCCAAGATGCTTATGGCAAGAAAAATACCTTTGCACAAGTTAAGATTGAAGAAGGCCCTTGTAAAGATAAAGATGGCTGGGTCTCTTCAGTAGATTTGCAATAAAGCGTTGTAACGCAGTCAATATTCCCCTCATTATTTTATCTAAAAAATAATGAGGGGCTTTATCTATCCGCACTGTAAAAACGGTTCACCGGTTTTTACTGGCGACGTTTTTTAAAGAAATCCTGCAATAAGCGCGCACAGTCACTTTCTAAGACCCCTCCCATCCAGTCAATGCGATGATTTAAAAACGCCGCATCGGCCAGTTGTAAAGCATTACAGACCGCGCCGCGTTTAAGGTCATACGCACCAAACACCAGACGTTTAATTCTAGCCTGATTTAATACCCCCATACACATTACGCACGGCTCTAACGTCACATACAGAGTGACGTCTCCAAGGCGATAATTTTGTACCGCTTCCGCTGCTTTTCGGATGACGAGCATCTCCGCGTGTGCGGAAGGATCATGTAATGCAATGGGTCTATTCCAGCCTTCGGCAATACACTGCTCATCTTTTACAATGACTGCGCCGACAGGCACCTCGCCCTGTGCTTCGGCGCGCTGTGCCAGTCGAATGGCATATTGCATCCATTGCTCATCGGTCTGCGTGCTTATTCCCATTCAATGGTTGCGGGTGGTTTACCGGAAATATCATAGGTTACGCGAGAAATGCCTTTTACTTCATTAATGATTCGGCGCGAAATTAAATCTAAGAAATCGTAGGGTAAATGCGCCCAGCGTGCCGTCATAAAGTCGATGGTTTCAACCGCGCGAATGGCAATGACGTAATCATAGCGCCGTCCATCGCCCATAACACCCACCGATTTTATGGGTAAAAATACCGCAAAAGCCTGGCTGACTTTATGATAAAGCTGATGGCGGTGCAGTTCTTCGATAAAAATGGCATCGGCCAAGCGCAATAAGTCTGCAAATTCTTGTTTAACTTCACCGAGTATTCTGACGCCTAAACCAGGGCCTGGGAACGGGTGGCGATGAATCATGTCGAAAGGCAAACCCAATTCAAGACCGAGTTTCCTCACTTCATCCTTAAACAGTTCGCGTAACGGTTCGATGAGTTTTAGCGTCATATTTTCAGGCAAGCCACCGACGTTATGGTGCGACTTAATTAAATGCGCTTTGCCGCTTTTAGCACCTGCTGACTCAATAACATCGGGGTAAATAGTGCCTTGCGCCAGCCACAATGCACCGTCTAATTCTGCGGCGTGCTCATCAAATATTTCGATAAATAAATTGCCGATGATTTTTCGTTTGAGTTCAGGGTCGGTAATGCCTGTTAATGCGTCGAAGTAGCGCTGAGCAGCATTGACTCGTATGACTTTAACGCCCATGTGCTCTGCAAACATGGTCATCACTTGATCACCTTCATGTAAGCGTAATAAACCGGTATCTACAAATACACAGGTTAATTGCGTGCCGATGGCTTTGTGTAACAGTGCTGCAACGACCGAAGAATCAACACCGCCAGATAAGCCTAAGATAACCTGATCCGTTCCGACTTTTTTACGGATGTTCTGAATGCTTTCTTCAATAATATTGTCAGCAGTCCATAACGCTTGGCATTGACAAATATCAATCACAAAGCGCTCTAAGATACGCCCGCCTTGGTGGGTATGTGTCACTTCAGGGTGAAATTGTACGCCGTACCAATGTTTTTCTGCATTAGCCATAGCGGCAATCGGTGCGCCTTCAGAGCTAGCACACATGGTAAAGCCAGTAGGTAATTCAACGACGCGATCACCGTGACTCATCCAGACATCGAGTAAACCAAAGCCTTCTGGGGAAGTATGGTCTTCAATATTACTTAACAGTGTAGAGTGGCCGCGGGCACGAATTTGCGCGTAACCAAATTCACGGTGTCCTGATGATTCAACTTTACCACCGAGTTGTTCGGCCATGGTTTGCATACCATAACAAATACCCAGTAGCGGTATGCCCAGTTCAAATACGATGTTGGGGGCGCGTGGCGTATCGGTACTGGTGACCGTTTCAGGGCCGCCCGAAAGAATAATGCCGTTGGGTGCAAAGCGTTGAATTTCATCATCACTGCAATCGCAGGCATAAATTTCGCAATACACCCCAATCTCGCGAATGCGTCTAGCAATCAGCTGGGTATATTGCGAACCGAAATCAAGAATAAGAAGTTTGTGCGAATGAATATCCGCTGGTTGTTGGTTGCTCACGGCAAGGCTCTGAAAAAGGGGGTTAATAAAAAAATAATGCGTGGTTGCTGGGTGTTTTGTATGGATTTAATGTCAGGTCGCTGCTAAAAGCGACACACCGAACGGTTGCTTATGAGGGTGCGCATGGCATACCCTCATAAACCTAGCGAGTAGCATGATGCGTGTTTAATCCATGCGATAATTTGGTGCTTCTTTAGTAATGGTGACGTCATGCACATGGCTTTCGCGCATGCCTGCACTGGTGACACGAATAAATTGTGCTTTTTCGTGTAAAACGTCAATGCTGCTGCTGCCGGTGTAGCCCATGCTGGATCTAACGCCGCCGAGTAATTGGTGGATAATGGCGGTTAATGAGCCTTTATAGGGTACTCGGCCTTCAATACCTTCCGGAACTAATTTCTCTACCGAATCAGCTTCTTGAAAATAACGATCACTAGAGCCTTGTTGTTGCGACATTGCGCCTAGCGAACCCATGCCGCGATAAGATTTATACGAACGACCTTGAAACAATTCAACTTCACCGGGTGCTTCTTCGGTTCCGGCAAACAAGCCGCCCAACATAACCGCAGAGGCTCCGGCAGCGAGTGCTTTGGCTAGATCGCCGGAGTAACGAATGCCGCCATCGGCAATTAACGGTACACCTGTGCCTTTTAAGGCATCTGCGACATTGCTAATCGCCGTCATTTGTGGCACGCCTACGCCAGCAACAATACGCGTGGTGCAAATAGAGCCAGGGCCTATACCCACTTTTACACCATCAGCACCCGCTGCAACCAGTGCTAAAGCGGCTTCGGCAGTGGCGATATTGCCACCGATGACTTGCACGGAGGGGAAGTGTGTTTTAACCCATTTTACGCGATCAAGTACACCTTGCGAGTGGCCGTGAGCCGTGTCGACGATGATCACGTCGACACCCGCCGCCACTAACGCGGCAACACGTTCTTCTGTACCATGGCCTGTTCCGACAGCAGCGCCTACGCGTAAGCGTTCTTGCTCATCTTTACAGGCGTAAGGATTATCCTTGGCTTTTTGAATATCTTTAACGGTAATCATGCCGCGTAGACAAAATGCTTCGTTGACCACTAAGATTTTTTCGATGCGATGCTGGTGTAACAGGGCAATCGCTTCTTTGTGGCTGGCATTTTCATTAACGGTAATAAGGCGCTCTTTGGGCGTCATTACTTTGGATACTGGCTCATCAAAGCGGGTTTCAAAGCGTAAGTCACGGCTAGTAACAATGCCGACCAATTCGTCACCATCGACTACCGGAACGCCCGAAATGTTTTTAGCGTGGGTCAGTGCCATGACGTCGCGAATGCTGACATTGGGGCCGACGGTTATGGGGTCTTTAATGACGCCACTTTCGTATTTTTTAACACTGCTTACTTCATGCGCCTGTTGTTCAATGGTCATGTTTTTGTGAATAATACCGATGCCGCCTTCTTGCGCAATAGCAATTGCCAGGCGTGCTTCAGTAACGGTATCCATTGCTGCTGAAACTAAAGGAATATTAAGGCTGATCGTTCGCGTCAACTGCGTTTTAAGTTCTACATCGCGTGGCAAAACCGTTGAGTGTGCTGGCACTAATAACACATCATCGAAGGTTAATGCTTCTTGAATAATTCGCATAAATCATACCTACAAGCCGTAAAAAATGACTCGCTAGTCTACCATAAAACACCCGCTTTAGGTGTGGCTGGGATTTTTCGCCAGCAATTCTCATTATGACCCCAACCACACCCAAACATTATCTAGGAATTGGAATTTCAAGCCCCTTGAGCATAGACCCCAACAAACTCGCCCAGGACTTCATCGCCAGCGGCACCGTCAACCCAACCGAAGGCTCACTACCATTAAGTTAAGCATAAATATCTGAAATCATAGAAAATGATCAAATTTTCAAGATGTCCAGAAAAGCACAGGCAATAGAAAAAAGTCGTGAACTGATTAAAGATGATAGTTTCAAGGCACGAAACCGTAAGTCGGAAAACATGTTCACCCGTATCCGATGCCTTCCATTTGAGTTAGTCCTAATCATGATATTGAGGAAAAGCACCAAGTCGCTACAGTGTATTGTCAACGAAACAGTTATCAGTTTAGGGATGGAAGGGGTTACTGCAAGTGCTTATTCACAGGCACGGTATAAATTGAAACACACTGCATTTATTGAGCTGAACCAGAAGGCAATCATTGATGTGGTCTATCAAGACCAAGATTTTACCCTAAAGGGCACCGGACAGGATAGTTGACGGTGTGCCAAGAAGACAAACAGCTAGAGGGCTGTGAGTCATGCTGTACCAGTTATGAGGGCAGGCCCCTCGGCATCGCCAATCAGGTGGAGATGCCAAACTACCCTGAGCTGCATCCGTAAAGAGCGGTTGTGGTTAGCGTCATGGGAAAAGGCGGAAATACTTCCGTCAAGTATGAACGAATGAGACGAATGCAAATGAACCATCGAAGAAGTGTCGAAAATTGTAACCGATGTCAAAACTGGGATCTCGACAATATTCCAGGACAAGTTAGACGGGAACCTGAGTTCTGGTCTAGTGGCATCCGGCATAGAGGTGGCGTGACGTTCGTTCAGGCGCTGGTACGGAACTTGGGAATCTGTATTTTGATGCTAAGGGAGCCATTCAAGCGGAGACCCCGCGAGAATCAGAGTACCAATGCGAAATACAGAGGCGGAGTCATGCATAGTAGTGTAGAAGGCACTGTAATGGTGCTGGAGCGAAGGCATGACCTTATTCGGCTTGCTGAGGGTGACAACTATGCAACAGGATGATCCCCTTCAGCAAGCTAAACCTTTTGATATACCCAAGCGGTTAATCTATGAAGCGTGGAAACGGGTGGCAGCCAACAAGGGTGCGCTAGGCGTTGACAAGGAGAGCATCCAAGCTTATGGAAACCAATTGGGACAAAATCTGTATAGCTTATGGAATCGAATGAATTCAGGAAGTTATTTTCCTAAACCGGTCAGGCAAGTGCTTATTCCTAAAGATGACGGACAAACCCGTCCGTTAGGGATTCCCACCGTCAATGATCGAGTAGCTCAGATGGTCGTCAAAATGATTTTGGAGCCAAGGCTGGAGCCAGTTTTTCACGCCTCATCGTTCGGTTACCGACCTAG
>JAPLRW010000012.1 GCA_026398935.1 Methylococcales bacterium | reverse complement strand
CCCATTTTTTATTGTTCAAGTCAGTTGGGTACCGTTTAATTTTTGATCTGCGCTTCTTACTGCTCATTGGTTAAATGTTCAGTATTTTATCCCATTGCCATCCTTGACACTTTTAAAACACGCACTAAAGCAATAGCAGCGAATTATTCATTGCCAGTATTTTTGTAGGTGTAATCTTACGCAATTAAAATGCTTAGCTTTGCAATAAATACGTTAAAATCCTTAATATTACTCATTAAATGGTTTTCTAATGACTGCAATGCAAGTGTTAATTATTGATGATAGCCGAGCGATTCGACTGTTAATCGCTGAATGTGTCGTTTCAATGGGGCATGTGGTTGTACACGCTGAAAGTGGTGAAGAGGCACTGGAGTACATTAAACAACAGGCCGTTGATTTAATTTTGATCGATATTCACATGCCCGGTATGAATGGATTTGAAACCACCAAAGCCATCCGCACCCTAAAGGCCGATGATTGGTTTCCCATTATTTTCATAAGCACTCAAGTTGATGACGCCTCCTATGCCTGCGGCATTAAAGCGGGCGGGGATGCCTACCTGGAAAAACCCATTAATCCACTGCGTTTGCAAATGCAAATTACAGCAATGGAACGTATTTACACCATGCGAAAAAAATTACAGGCCGCTCAAATAGGCTTAATTAAGCTAAATGACACCCTGAAATATTTATCCATGTTCGACCAGCTAACGGGATTGGCTAACCGACGTAACTTTGATGACACCTTACGCCGAGAATTTAAATTGGCACAGCGTGAAAAAATACCCTTATCGTTATTGATGTGCGACATTGATTTTTTTAAACGTTACAACGATAAAGAGGGACATATCGCGGGGGATGATTGCTTAAGTACGGTTGCCTCAGCAATAGAGTCTGCGTCCAACCGCCCAACCGACTTAGCCTGTCGCTATGGCGGCGAGGAGTTTGCCATCATTCTCCCCAAAACAGATTTAAGCGGTGCAAAAGATATCGCAAAAAAGATAAATTTGGCATTACAAAAAAGAAAAACACCTCATCCAGACTCCCCCGTTTCAGCCTACGTCACCTTAAGTATAGGTACAGCAAGCTACAGCGGCCAGTTTGAATATCCTAGCGAACTAACTCATGCGGCAGATAAAGCCTTATATCGTGCCAAAGAGAACGGGCGAAATCGCATTGAATCTACATCATAGCCCGCGTGTACTACCCTAAAGATTTCATCCAAACCGCTGAGGGCTTGGTATTTGCAGTCGTTGCTGAAGGCATAGAAGAGGAAAAAATCTTATGCTTTTTACGTTACCGGCAAACTGCCAGTGGCTGGCAAAAGCTCGACACGCCTGATGCCAATGCATTATTAGCCGACCATACACCGGATTACCGTTATTATTCTTTGCTAAAAGATACCCATTGTCATGCGGCATCCATTGCATCTGTTACGCACCATTTTCAGCCCCGCCAACGATTGCAACAACTATTACTTCAGCCGACCAATGACCCCGTCATACAGGACTTGCTTTGCTTTGTACGCTTATTACAACAACACGCGATAGACATTAGCGCTATCGGCGTGACAGGCTCATTATTAATTGGCGCACAACAACCAAGCTCCGATATTGACTTAGTCTTTTATGATCGACACATTTTTCAGCAAACGCGCCAGCTGGTGCAAGAATTGATAGCACAGCAGCAGCTACAGACATTAAACGACGAAGATTGGTTAGAGGCTTACCAACGCCGTGGCTGTGAGTTCAGTTTTAGTGACTATGTTTGGCATGAACAACGCAAGGCGAATAAAGTCATGATCAATGGACGAAAAGTAGACCTTAGCTTATTGATAATCAATGTCACTATTGATGAAACGCCCTTTAAAAAGCTCGGTGCAGTAACGCGAACTTTCAACGTTAGTGATGCTAGCTTAGCCTATGATTATCCCGCTATCTTCAAAGTAGCGGCCGACGATGTTGATTACATCGTGTGTTTTACAGCAACCTACACAGGTCAAGCCATAATGGATGAATGGATTGAAGTCGCCGGACAATTGGAAGTGGCTGAAAATGGCACGCGGCGGATTGTCGTTGGCGCTAGTCGTGAAGCACAGGGAGAATATATTAAAGTTATCGAGCCGAATGCGTAAACTACCGGATTTTTCAGCGGTTATTTTTGACCTTGATGGCTTGGTACTGGACACTGAAATCACTTATTTTGCCGCATGGCAGCAGACCATTATTAATATGGGCTACCCCTGCTCCGCTGAGTTTTGTCAGTCATTGTCCGGCCTGCAATTCGACGATATTACACGCACCTTACACGCTACATACGGTGCTGATTTTAATGTTTCAGCATTTGTAGCCCTGAGTACGCCGTGCTGGCGAGAATACGTTACGCAGCAAGGCATAGCGATTAAGCCCGGTTTTACTGCATTATTAGCGTTACTCACCCAACAACAAATTCCCTTTGCATTAGCCACTAACAGCCCACATTTGAGCGCACTGGAATGCTTGGCGTTAGCCGGACTCGACGGCGTTTTTACAACTCTAATCGCGCGAGAGCATGTGCATAATGGCAAACCTGAACCGGATATTTTTTTACACGCAGCACAGCAACTCAACACCCCGATTCAGCAATGCCTGATAGTAGAAGATTCCTATAATGGCGTTTTAGCCGCGTATCGCGCCGGAGCAAACGTGATTTATATTCCATCAACACTAACAGAGCAACGGGCTGCCGCGCTAGCATTCTGCGTAATGGATAATCTCCATCAGCTGGCTGAATGCCTTGAATAATGAGCATCGCTATCACTCCAACTCAGCACCATGCTATCATCTGAACTTTACCTAGGAGTCACTATGCGCACCTTTAAACCACGCTTTAAACACATGCTAATGCTTTTTATCTGTACCTCGCTGTTCCAAGTGGCAACACAGGTTAACGCTGAACTGGTTGAAACACCCGATGTGGCGGCGCATCATGCGCAAGACAGCATTGATTGGCCCGGTATTTATCAAGGCTTTACCCCCTGCGCGGATTGTATGGGCATTAAAACAGAGCTGGCTTTGAATAAAAACAGCTATGTTCTCATCACGCAATATATTGGTAAGTCTGTTAAAGAATTTGTAGAGAAAGGCAAGTTTACGTGGGATAGTAAAACCAAAACCATCGTTTTAACCGCACGCAAAAGCGAAACGACACGTATGTATCTGGTCGGCGATAACAATAGCACCCTTACTCAGCTTGATAGCAATGGTAATCGTATCACTGGAGAGTTGGCGCATCGTTATATTTTGCGCAAAAACGACATATCTAAAACACCTGCGCAACATTCTACACATTAAGCGATTATCCCCGTCCGTTGGCGTAATAAGGAATACCCCTATTACGCCAAACCGATACCAAACACTCCCTAATCGCCATTAAAAACCGCACAGATTTAAAGATTTACCCGCTAGTTTTATGTAGCGCGTAATTATTCACCTCCCCCTTTGGAAAAGGGGAATTGATACCCAACGGGCATAAAGGAGGATTTTATCTAATAAATCCCCCCTATTCTAAAAGAGGTACTAAATAATTACTGTAGCGCCACAACGGCTTTTTAGTAGGAAACAGCAATCATGAGCAACAGTGAAACGCTACCAAATCCGAGCGCTACCTTAATTAAATCATTGTGTAGGGCAGAGGCTTATACGCATGACGTCACCGCTGTTCGCCTGATTGAAACCCATATTTCCTGGGTGCTGCTCACCGGACAATACGCCTACAAGATTAAGAAACCCGTTAATTTCGGATTCCTCGATTTTTCCACACTGGAAAAACGCCGCTTTTTTTGCCATGAAGAATTACGCTTAAATCAACGTCTGGCAGCAGACTGGTATCTTGACGTTGTACCGATCACCGGACAACCCGAACAGCCTAATATGGATGGCGCAGACATAGCGATTGAATATGCGCTTAAAATGCGGCAGTTTCCTTCCGCACAAACCCTGCTAGATCGGTGCAACAGTGGTCAATTACGTGTCGCTGAAATTGATCAAATAAGCGACATTATCGCCAACTTTCATAACAGCATTGAAAAAGCAGCTACACACGCGCCTTATGGCGATGCACAGGAAATTGGATGCTGCTTCAACGATAATTTCAAGCACATCCAGCCGTTATTGAAAGAATCAGCGCAATGGCTGCAACTGGCCGCCATCCAAGCGTGGGGTGATAAGGAATGGATGAATAAATTCGCACTGATGCAGCAGCGTAAAGCACAGGGGTATGTGCGCGAATGTCACGGTGATATACATTTAGGCAACATGACCCTTATCAATGGCAAGGTTATCTTATTTGACTGCATTGAATTTAATCCCACGCTACGCTGGATTGATGTCATCAGTGAAATCGCTTTTTTAGTGATGGATTTGTTGCATGTTGGTTATGCCCCCTATGCCTACCGTTTTCTCAATCAGTATTTTCAACATACCGGCGATTATCATGGACTGGCGTTGTTGCGTTACTATCTGGTTTACCGGGCGCTGGTGCGGGCTAAAGTCGCTTTATTGCGGATAGGCCAAAGCACCGATACTGACACCTGCGCCAAGGCATATTCCGATTATGCGGCTTTTTCTCATCTCGCCGAGCAAACTACCCAAGATAAACCCCGCGTACTCATCATTACCCATGGCTTTTCAGGGTCGGGGAAATCGACCTTTGCCGCACAATTGGTAGAAAAAATAAGCGCAATACAGATACGTTCGGACATAGAGCGTAAACGGTTATTCGGCTATACACCGCACGCTAAAACCGGCAACACCCTCAATAACGGTATTTATACCGTAGCAGCGGGACAGCAGACGTACCAACATCTGGCTGAGTTGGCTAAAGCTGTGCTTGAAGCAGGATTTTCCGCCATTATTGATGCGGCGTTTCTTCAAGCAGAACACAGAGAGCTATTTCGGCAGCTGGCCTGCCAGTGTCAAGTCAGTTTTTTTATTATTGATTTTACCGCGTCTACGGAAACATTATGCGCACGTATCAGAAAACGGCAGCATGACGCCTCGGAAGCAACACTTGACGTCCTGTATCAACAACTACAATCGGCACAACCCTTGTCTGTAGCAGAGAAAAAGCAGCTGATAACCGTCGACACCGAGAGCGACAATGCACTGGAAATCCTGTTAGAGCATTTGGAATTGGCGACCGTTATGCAAGACAAATCTTAAGGGGCGTTATTGGTCGTTATGCAAGATAAATCTTAAGGGGCGTTATGTGTGAATATTGACATCTTTAATGGCGACGCCGATGGTATTTGCGCGCTAATCCAATTACGACGTGCTTTTCCGGTCGACGCGCAACTCGTCACTGGTGTTAAACGTGACATAGACTTATTACGCAAGGTAGCGGCTAAAGCGGGTGATAAGCTAACTGTTCTGGATATTTCTCTGGATAAAAATCGGCACGCCTTACTGGATTTACTGAATACGCCTGTCGATATTTTTTACGCTGACCACCATTTTTCAGGCGAAATCCCGCATCACCCCCGCTTAACCAGTCTGATTAATACCGATGCATCCCTGTGTACCAGCTTACTCATCAACCAGTATCTTGACGGTCAGTTTCCTGGCTGGGCGGTAACGGGGGCATTTGGTGACAATTTAACCGATAGCGCCCATTTGGCCGCAAAGCCGCTCCAGCTATCCCATGCGCAACTGGAGCAATTGCAGCAATTAGGCATTTGTATTAATTACAATGCCTATGGCGCGACACTGGATGACTTGCATATAGCACCGGCGGTTTTATACCGGCAATTAGTAGCCTACGCGTCCCCCTTCGATTTTATCGCTGAGCAAAACGACGTGCATCAAGCATTACGCGCCGCTTATGCCGATGACATGCACAAGGCAAACACGATGAAAGCGGAGTTTCAGAGTGAACAAATTGCTGTGTATCTATTGCCGGATGAGCAGTGGGCTAGAAGAGTAAATGGTGTTTGGGGGAATGAACTTGCCAACCAGCATCCAAACAGAGCACATGCGGTGATCAGTTATAATCAACGCAACGGCTATCAGGTCAGCGTTAGAGCGCCGATCAACCAAAAAAGCGGTGCCGATACACTGTGTAACCGTTTTCCCGAAGGCGGTGGACGCAAAGCGGCAGCGGGTATTAACCACCTGGAGAAACAGCAATTATCTGTATTTATTGATGCGTTCCGTGTACAGTTTGAATAGTGTCACCACAATATGTAGGGATGAAGATTTAATACGGTACCGCTATCTTGATTTCAATCTCTGTTGAGTTCAGCCACCCTATTGATCATCTTAATTTACAACTATTTTTGACCAGTGGTTCTCGTGTAAGCCAAGTATTTCAAGGACTGTATAATAACCACTTTCTATGACGGTGCTTATTGTGCAGAAACTCTATCATTAATCAGAGAAATAAAATGTCCGATCAACGTATAAACGCCGGACTTCCAGGCATATTAAAAAAACTGGGTGTTATGACCGCTATCCGAGACACCTACATGGTTGAACAAAGCCTATTACGCACGCTGGGACCAATACTAGGAGTACTTGAAACATCTTTTTATCGAACTGACAGCCAAGGAAATATCATTCGGGCACTTTACTACTCTCGTAAAGAAGAAGAAAAAGAGGGTGTAAAGCGGATAGTAGAAAATATTGAAGAAGTTACAAATGAACAAGATATATCAATCACTGTGCGCAATCTGCTAGATAGTGCGCGCCTACTTCGTAAATCTTGTAGCCGCAAGTTGGAAACCGATCTAATCACATCCTACCCTATCTATGGTAACAATGAACTATTAGGGTGTTTTGTTTTTATTCGGGATAGAGAAGTAACGCCCTTTGAAGATGCCATTATTCATGGCATTTTGGAAGTATTTACCAATTATTTTGATTTATTGGATGAGAGCCAAAGAGACCCATTAACAGGCTTACTTAATCGTTACTCGTTAGAGTCTAACTTAGACAGATTATGGAATCTTCTGTCTACTCGAGTAAATAATTCAGAAAGGGCTGATAAAAACCAAGATAATTTTCAATCTATTTGGTTAGCGGTATTGGATGTTGACCACTTTAAAAAGATAAATGACAATTATGGTCATACCATAGGTGACGAAGTTTTAATCATGCTAACCAGGCTATTACAGGAATCATTACGTCAATCAGACCTATTGTATCGTTACGGTGGTGAAGAATTCGTTCTGATTATTACGACAAATAATTTTGAAGATGCCACCAAAATTTTTGAGCGAATTAGAATGAAAATAGAACAATTCGACTTTCCACAAGTAGGTAATGTCACTATTAGCGGAGGGTTTTGTCAAGCTGATCCTATGATTTTGCCCAAAGAAGTTATAAATCGCGCAGATAGCTCACTTTATGCCGCTAAAGAAGCCGGACGCAATCGCATTTTTTTCTACGATACGCTGGTCAAGGAAGGCAGTTTGAAAGTTATATCTACTGGCAGTATAGACTTGTTTTAATTTCCTGAGCCGATTGTAAGTAGACGTGGAAGACAATAAACCGTTAACCGAGATACAAAAATACCCGATTTAGGCCATTAAAGAAAATAGGCATGCGCTAAAAAGACATAGCGGTGATCATAGGCATTTTGAGCTTAATTGAATCCTGTGTCCTTACCCCCTAATAAGTGCCGACAACGTACATTGATATTTGCAATTTCTCGTTTATACTTTTGCACTCATACTAAAAATATCCTTTGAGTAATTATCAATGCTCGTTTATCGAATTCTGACCATAGGATATTTTTGCTTTTGTCTCTCGGCTCATGCTGACGATAATAAGCCATTGCCTGCTGCATCAACCGATGAGCAATCCCTGTTATTTAACGAATTACCGTCGGTATTTAGTGCCTCGCGTCACGAGCAACCTATCACCAAAGCACCTGCTTCGGTCGACATCATCAACGCAGAACAAATCAAACATTATGGTTGGCGGACTGTTTCCGCCATGCTGGGTAGTCTTCCAGGTTTCATCAGCACTTATGATCGCGCTTACAGCCACAGTGGTGTGCGTGGCTTTGCCCCTCCCGGAGACTATAACACCCGCATCTTGGTATTAATCGATGGCCATCGGGTCAATGAGAACTTGCAAGACTATGCCGGACTGGGGCAGGATTTTCTTGTTGACGTGGAAAATATTGAGCGAGTGGAAGTGGTGCGCGGCCCAGCGTCAGCACTTTACGGCAGCAGTGCCTTGTTTGCGGTCGTCAACGTCATTACCCAACGCGGACGCGACTTGCAAGGTGTGCGAGTGTCAGGATCTGGGGCTAGCTATAACACATACCAAGGACAAATTAGTCATGGCAAGAAATTCACTAACGGCTTGGAAACTTTTTTATCTGCCAGCCATTATAACAGCGATGGTCACGAAAATTTAACGTTCCCCGGTCAGGGATCGGTACATGGGATGGATAGTGAGGAAGTCGATCGCTTGCATGGCAAACTGGCTTGGGAGGACTTCACGCTCAGCGGCAGTTGGATGGGGCGCAAAAAATATTTGCCTACCGGTACGACGGGTACGACTTTTGGCGACCCTACTACCCATTACCACGACCGCCGTGCCTATGCTGACCTGAATTATCACCATAATTTTACCGGAGACTGGGAGGTGACTGGCCGCGCGTTCTGGGATAACTATGAGTTTGATGATGATTTACCGTACCAGCTTTCTGCTACAAAAAGGGTTATCAATAAAGATGCTTGGCGTGAGCAATGGTTTGGTAGTGAATTGTTAGTCAGTCACACTTTTTTCGATACGCATCGACTAACCTTGGGCAGCGAATTCCGGCGTAATTATCAGCAACTGATGGCTAATAATGATGTTAATCCTTACGTGCTCTATGCCAATAATAATCAGCCCAGCAATATTGCCGGCATTTATTTGCAGGATGAATGGACGATTCTGCCTAACTTAAGCTTGCAGGCAGGTGGCCGCTATGATCATTACGACTCCTTCGGCGGCACTTTAAATCCACGTCTTGGACTGATTTATGAGCCTCTGGACGGTAGCACGCTGAAACTGCTGTATGGCACAGCGTTTCGCGCACCCAATGCTTTCGAGACTGTTTATACGTGTTGTGAGGGTTCAACCCCTTGGATTGGCAATTCCAGCCTAAAGCCGGAAAAAATCGAAACCTATGAAATCGTTTGGGAGCAGCGCTTGAATCAACATTTCGATCTGCGGGTAAGTCCATACTATAACCGTTTAACCAATCTGATTAACTTGACCGTTTCCCCCGATAGCATCAGGCAATTTAAAAATCAAGGCAATGCCGAAGCACACGGACTGGAAACACAATTGAAAGGCCGTTATGAAAATATCGAGGGTCGTTTAAGTCATACCTATCAGCAGAGCCGGATCGGCGGTTACGACACCGCGCCTAACGCACCACAACACATGATCAAACTCAATGTTAGCGCCCCGCTTTGGCAGAATAAACTATTTGCCAGTCTGGAAGTGCAGTATGTCAGTTCGCGCGCCACGCCTATCGGAACCCGTATTACTGGCTATAGCACCACTAACTTGACCCTATTCTCGCGCCGCTGGCTGCAGGGCTTGGAGCTTTCAGGTGGCGTGTATAACCTGTTCAATGAACACTATGTCGACCCTGCCAGTCCACCTTTATTACCTGATGTTATCGCCCAAGATGGACGCAATTTGCGCATTCGGATGAGCTACGAATTTTAATGCGCTTTTACACAGTAAGTATTCAGTGCCGATTCCGGCGCAGCAAGCCATTGCGTGTGAATCGCTCCAATTTGTCTGGCTGTCGTGTTCTAAGCATGGCGTCTATTATATTGGCTGGCCTTATTTTCTCTACTGTTGTCTCAGCTGCAACCGATATTCTTATTCTGCAAAGTCATGACAGCGAGCCTTATCAAGCGACCTTGGCTGGTTTTAAGTCTGGTTTGGCTAATAGCAAACTCGATGCTGCTTACCAAACTCTCGGCTTATCGAGTAATACTGATAGCAACGCTTTAAGCCAATTACTGCAAAATTATCACCCTAAACTTATTCTGACCTTGGGTACACCCGCCACCCGCGCATCACTGGCGCAGGTCAAAAAAACGCCCATCGTCGCCGGAATGATACTGGATACCGACGAATTACGCCAAAGCCCTAATGCCACAGGAGTAGGCTTAAATTTCCCCGCCAGCCTGCAATGGTTATGGCTGCGCCGGTTATTGCCCGATGCTCGGCAGATCGCGGTACTTTATGACCCCCGCCACGGCGCGACACTGTTTCAGGCACTGCAAACACAAGCCCAGGCTGAGGGCATCACCCTCATTCAGGCACCTGCCGCCAGTGCAGAGGCGTTTCCCTCGCTTATGAAAAATTTGCCGCCACAGCTTGATGCGCTCTGGGCAGTAGATGGTACCGCCGCTTATAGCGCTGCAGCCATTCGCGAATTATTGTTATATTCGTTTCGCAATCGAGTACCACTCATCGGCCTGTCTGCACAATGGGTCAAGGCAGGCGCTTTATATGCTCTGGATTGGGACTACAGCGACATAGGTGTACAAGCGGCTGATTTAGCAAAAGATATTTTATTAAAGAATACTCCTCCCACATCGCTGCCACCGTTATCGGCACGTAAAGTCAGACCGGTGTTAAATATACAAACCGCCGAACACATGAAGTTGCAGATTTCTGAACGCTGGCTACCCGAAATGTCGGAGGTATTCAAATGAGGCTATTGCACTCATTAACCATAACCCAGCGTTTTAATTTACTCAACGCGACACTGGTGTTACTGACTGCATTGAGCGGCGGCTTTATCGTTACTTATAAATTATTGTCCGTGCAGTTTGAAGAACGCCATGAATATAACTTGGCGCTGGTCAGTCTGTTAGCTGAATCCTGTGAATATGCCGTTTACACACGCCAACATGTGCTTTTGGAAAAACAGCTGGCAAAACTGGCGGATCTCTCCGGCCTTGCTTATGTCGCCATTCTCGATGAAAGCGGCAAACCACTGGCTCAAATAAAGCCTCATTCAAATACTGCACCTAACGCCGAATTACCACAGTCGCTAAGATTGTGGCACTGGTGGCAAAGCACCGGCGGGCAAGGCTTTGCAGACATTACGCACCCGATAAGCAGCAGCAACCTTCAGAACGAAGAGGTACTGTTTCTGAATACGGACACACAAGCCAAGCGCATTGGTGAAGTTCGTATGACAATGAATCCAGCGTATTTTGAAGCCATATTAAGACATACCTTTTTGCTCAGTTTTGCGGTGGTCGTGCTGATTTTGGTCATCAGTCTAATTATTCTGATGACCATGACAGCACGTATCACCCAGCCACTAAAACAATTGAGCGCGGCGGCTCACGATGTCATTACAGGCCAATTGACCCACCTAGCGGTACAAAGCGGGGGGCCGGAGTTGCGTGAATTGGGTACAGTGTTCAACTTGATGATCAACGGCCTGAGTGACTATCGCCGCGAAGTACAACGCTATCAATCGACGCTTGAGCGTCATCAACATCATCTGGAAGAACTGGTTGAGTCGCGCACCATCGAACTGAACGGCGCACTGCAGCAAGCCGCCGCGGCCAATCAGGCCAAAAGCGCCTTCTTAGCCAATATGAGTCACGAAATTCGTACCCCGATGAACGCCATCATTGGCATGAACCATCTGTTACGCCGCGCCGCGCCGACCCTTGAACAAGTAGAACGACTGGACAAGATCGATAATGCCAGTCAGCATTTATTAGCCATCATCAATGACATTCTTGATTTATCCAAGATCGAAGCAGGTAAATTACAATTGGAAAATACTAATTTCCACCTCTCAGCGGTGCTGGATAATGTGGTTTCGCTCATTGGTGGTACGGCGCAGCATAAAGGCCTCAGTATTAGTATTGATACCGATTCCGTGCCGTTATGGTTACGCGGCGACCCAACACGGCTGCGGCAAGCCTTGCTTAACTACGCGGGTAATGCCGTTAAATTTACCGAGTCTGGCAGCATCGCCTTATCCGCTATCTTACTGGAAGAGCAGGACGGCAACTTATTTGTGCGCTTTGAAGTCACGGACACTGGCATGGGTGTTAGCCCCTGCCAGCAAACGCATTTGTTTCAAGCTTTTGAGCAGGCAGACAGCTCAACCACCCGTAAGCACGGAGGTACAGGGTTAGGACTCACTATTACTCGGCAACTGGCGCAACTCATGGGTGGCGAGGTTGGCGTTGACAGTACGCTTGGCGTAGGCAGCACCTTCTGGTTCACCGCCTACCTAAAGCATGGTATCGGTATCATGCCCTCCACGACAACAACCATCACTGAACCTGCAGAAACACAGTTGCGCAAGCAGTGCAGTGGTGCGCACATCCTGCTAGCAGAAGACAATGCCATTAATCGTGAGGTAGCATTGGAACTACTGTATGCAGTGGGTTTGACAGTAGATACCGCTATTGATGGCCTAGACGCCATAGAGAAAGTAAAAAACCAGACCTACGACCTGATTCTGATGGATGTGCAGATGCCCAACATGGACGGCTTGGCAGCCACTCTGGCTATTCGTGCTATCGCTGGCTGGGAGAGCATACCCATCGTAGCAATGACGGCTAACGCCTTCGATGAGGATCGTCTTGCGTGTACAGCCGCAGGCATGAATGGCTTTGTTGCCAAGCCCGTAGAACCGGAATTGCTCTACACCGCTTTGCTAAACTGGCTGCCGGTCGAAGCAGCCGATGTGTTGGTTTACACGCCACCACCAGCAGAAACAATAACGTCACCGCCATTGCTGCTGCATATACAAACGACAACTGAAACGACCTTAGCCCGTTTAGATTGCTTAGACGGGTTTGATGTTAATCGCGGCTTAGCTATACTGCCAAACAATGCTGAAAGATACCTGAACTTGTTAGGCCGTTTTATCGACACGCACACTAACGACATGACCCTGCTGGAAAATAGCCTCACCGATGGCGATTACATTACCGCCAAACGCATAGCACACACCCTTAAAGGCACAGGCGCAATGCTAGGCGCCAATCACTTATCAGAAATGGCAGAGTACTTGGAGAATCGATTACGCATAATGAATGACGCAGGAAGCATTCATGGTGATGACATTCGCTCTGAAATGGAGGCGGTCAATCTCGCATTTATTAGCCTCGCTAACGCCTTACACGCTAAGGATTAAGACGTGCAAAAGACACAGAAACGCATTAAGCGCTAAACGTGATCCAGACTTGTTCGCACAATCCCCGCAATCGTTGACAAGACGAATAGAACACGCGAATCGACAGCAGATAGATCAGGTTTTACACGGGAGCTTTGTATCCGCTACGCTGGCTAGCCCATAGGGGAATTATTTATCAGGTTACACACAAGGAATGTTACCGTGTAAGCTGCGTGTCGATACTCGACAGTATAAAAATGACTGAGTACCCCCAATGACACGTTACTCCCCTACTCCACATCCAACCGATTTTTCTTAAACGCGTTAATCACCTGTAAGCTTTTTGGATCATACGCAAAAAAATGTGCAAACCAGCGATTATGTGTTGGCAGCCATTTTTTTTGCAGATCATGTGTGACTAATGCACGATTAAACACCCCCCAATAGCTTTTTACAGGCGGTGCATAATGAATAAAAACCCCTAATATCGCCATCATCAATAAGCTAGACCCTAAGTTTGCACGGCTGAAGGGTTTAAGCGCCGTACCGAAGGATTTTTTCATGCGTTTATTTTGCAAATCCACGCTGTACAATTCATCCAAACTCAAATGCACCAGATAACCAATCCCCATAAATGCCCCAGCATTCCAAGCCATATGCGGTGGATGGTGTAAAAAATAATAACTGCTATCCACCGTTAAAAGCGTTACAAATACCACCGCTAATAAGGAATGAAAAGTGCCTCGGTGGATGGTTATCTGTGTGACGATTTTAAAAACGAGGTACCGAATAGCAAAATATACAGCGACCCAAATCGCCAATAATTCGGCAAAACTGTATTGCGCCGCCCAATTAAACACCAGCGCAAAGGCACAATACATCGACAAAAAGTAGAAAATCATGGTGAGTGGGGTTGAGCGATCAGAATCAATATCGGGTAACAATCCGCCTAACACCCCTAACAAAAAATAACCGCCGGTTTCCATCGGCTTAGCCAGCTGTAAACTCAATAGACTAATACTCGCCGCGCCACTGACCGTCGCCGCCGCTACCAAATGTGTTTTAAAATTTGCCATACTATTTCAATAAAGCCGCAGGTGATTTTCCCAATACGCCATTCATCCTCACGCGCTGATTATCGGTATCAACAAGCGTTCAAACGCCTCCAATGGCACGGGCTTACTGAACAAATACCCTTGAATTAACTGACAGCTATTCGCTTCTAAAAAGGCACGCTGCATTTCTGTTTCGACACCCTCCGCAATAACTTCTATACCCAGATTTTTAGCCATACCGATAATGGTTTGCACCACTATTGCATCCGCGGACTTTAGGCCTAAGTTATGCACAAAACTCTGGTCTATCTTGAGTTGATCGAGCGGCAGCTGCGTCAGATAAGACAACGATGAATAACCCGTCCCAAAATCATCCATAGAAAAACGCAGACCGAGGGCTTTCAGCGCCTGCATTTTGATAATAGTGTCATCAATATCATGAAGCACCATACTCTCTGTCAACTCCAACTTAAGACGACTAGGATTAATGGCGGTTTTTTCCAGCACCGCATGAACGCGCTCGACAAAATCAGCTTGATGCAGTTGCCGGGCACAAACATTGACCGATAGCTGTAACTGGTTGGTCTGTGAATGCTTTTCCCAAACTTTGAGTTGCGCACAGGCCATCTCCAGCTCCCATAGCCCAATAGCCACAATCAACCCGGTTTCCTCTGCCAATGGAATAAACTCTATGGGAGCAATCATCCCGCGCGTGGGATGTTCCCAGCGTATTAAAATCTCTGCGCCAACGATATGCCCGGTATGCGTCGCCTGTAATTGGTAATAGAGTTTAAATTGATTTTTCTTTAAGGCGAGGTGTAAATCAACCTCCAGTGCTGCACGTTCCGTTAATACCGATTGCATGGCTTGATCAAAAAAGCGCAGGGTATTGCGCCCCGCGTGTTTGGCCTGATACATCGCAATATCCACATGTTTCAGCAAATCATCCTCGGTCAACGCATGATCAATAAACAAGGTTGCACCGATACTGGACGTACAACGATACTCGTGATCAGCCAGCCAATAGGTTTTATTCAATGCGGCCAACATTTTTTTACCGGAAACCTCCGCGTGGATAGCCGCCTCCTCAGCATTCTGGCTTAAGCCTTCCAACATCACGACAAACTCATCCCCGCCTAATCGCGCCGCGGTATCTTCCGCGCGCACATGGCTTACCAGTCGCTGCGCCACTTGTTGTAATAACAAATCGCCCATGTTATGACCCAGCGTATCATTCAGTGTTTTGAAGTTATCCAGATCAATAAATAATAGCGCCCCGTACTGCTTACTGCGCGTACTGGATGCCATGGCTAAATGTAATCTATCTTTCAGCAAACGCCGATTAGGTAAATTAGTCAGTGGATCGTAGAAAGCCAGTTGTTCTATTTGCGCAGTAGCGGCCTTTTGTTGCGTTATATCAATCAGTGTCGCAACGTAATGACGCACCACATCATCATTGTTTTTCACAGCAGTAATGGTGAGCCACTCTGGGTATACCTCACCATTTTTGCGGCGATTCCAAATTTCACCCCGCCACGCACCCGTGCTGTTTATGCTCGCCCACATCACGGCATAAAAGTCAGCGCCATGCCGTCCAGAGCGATGTAACAGGGGCGTCTTGCCAATAGACTCAGCCTCGGTATAGCCGGTTATTTTCGTGTAAGCGGCATTCACCCGCAGAATTTTCTGATTGGCATCGGTAATGAACATGCCTTCTTGTGATTCAAACGCAATGGCAGCGATACGCAGATCAATCTCCGCCTGATTAAGCTGCGTGATGTCGGTCAGTGCTATACGTAGCACAGAAGACTCACCAATACCAATATGGCGCTGGCAGTCAAGATGGATATAAATAACCGAGCCATCACCGCGCTTTAATAATAGATCAAAACCAAAGCGCTCATCATCCGTATCTGCCAGCGCCCTCAGGAACAGGCGCTGCCAGCGATCCATATCCTGCTCCGCAACAAACCGCGCAAAGCGCCGATGCGTAAGATTTTTACGCTCTATCCCTAATAACTTACTGCCGGTCAGATTAATATCAACGATCACGCCTTCAGCCGTAAGCGTCAGATAACCGACCGGGGCAAATTCATACAGGTCAATATACCGATCACGCGATGCTTCCAACGCCGCATGTGCCTGCCGCAGCTCTTCATTTTGCATTTCCAGTTCAATCTGATGCACTTGCAATTCTTGCAGAAGCTGCAAGTGCAGTACCGAAGGCTGACCACTCGACGTAGGTGCTAAACACGCTTCAGCCTTGTCCCGCAAAGCTTTGTGCTGTATATCTTGCTTATCACTCACGTATTTTACCTCTACAGTCGGGTAGGGTGCATTTCATGCACAAAATAACAGACAGGGTGCGTGGAACGCACCCTACACGGCGGCATAGTATTAAATTAGCAACGTAGGGTGGGCAGGTTTTTTTGCCCACCATTTTGGTATCGCCGTATTTATTCCGCGTAGGCAGAAAAGCGCTGCCCACCCTACACAGCTATTTTCAAGGCGACAACCCACACCATTCGCTTAGTGTAGTACAAAAATATTTTTATAGCGGCGACTAGGTCGCTATAAGACAAAATAAAGCCAGCAGTGTAATACCTAAGGGCGTTCTTCCAGAGGCTGTTCGTACCCAGCTAATCGACGCCTAAACAGAATCTGCAAGAAAGTAATTAATTGATTTTCGTTAGGTGCAACAGCTGCGTCAACTGAGCCTCAAACGCCACTAACGGGACGGGCTTGCTAAACAAATACCCCTGATACAGCTTACATCCATTTAACGCCAAAAATTTACGTTGCGCCTGGGTTTCTACGCCTTCCGCAATAACCTCCATCCCTAAGGTATTCGCCATGGCTATGATAGTTTGTACAATAACCGCGTCGGCCTGTTTTACACCGATGTTATGCACAAAGCTGTGATCAATCTTAAGTTGATCAAACGGCAATTGTGTCAGGTGCGTCAACGATGAATAACCCGTACCAAAATCATCCATCGAAAATCTTACGCCGATGTCGCGCAGCGCCTGCATTTTGATAATGGCATCTTTAATGTCGTTAATCACCATACTCTCGGTGAGTTCCAGTTTAAGACGACTGGGTTCAATGCCGGTTTTTTTCAATACTGATCGAACCTGCTCTACAAAACCCGCATGGTGCAGCTGACGGGCACTGACATTGAGTGCCAACTGCAAGTCCTGCGTCAGTGGATTACCTTCCCAGCGTTTCAGTTGCATACACGCCGTTTCCAGCGCCCATTGCCCAACCAGTAAAATCAGTCCGGTTTCCTCCGCCAGAGGAATAAAGGTGATGGGGGTCACTAATCCCTGCACGGGATGCTGCCAACGGATTAACACTTCCGCACCCACAATCCGGCCATCCTGAGCAACCTGCATCTGATAGAAAAGCTTAAATTGCTCACCTTCCAGCGCAAGGCGTAAATCAGCTTCTAACGTAGCGCGCTCAAGCAACACCGTTTGCATGGCTTGATCAAAAAAGCACATAGCATTACGCCCCGACTGCTTAGCTTGATACATCGCAATATCGACGTGTTTTAGCAAGCTATCTTCGTCAACCGTATAACCGTCAAACAAGGTGATACCAATGCTGGAGGTACAGCGATAATCGTGACCATCCAGCAGATAAGGCTCACTCAGCGCCGTCAGTATTTTCTTACCCACTACCTCCGCATGAATAGTCGCTTGCTCAGCATTCTCACCCAGCGTTTCCAGCATCACCACAAACTCATCCCCGCCTAAACGCGCCGCCGTGTCACTCGCGCGTAAACTGCTCAACAGCCGCCCGGCCACTTGCTGTAATAATAAATCCCCCATATCGTGACCGAGCGTGTCATTCAGCCGTTTAAAGTTATCCAAATCCATAAACATCAACGCCCCCAACTGTTTATTGCGCTTACTGGATGCCAACGCCAACGCCAGACGATCTTTCAGTAAGCGCCTGTTCGGCAAATTGGTCAGGGGATCATAAAAGGCGAGGTGTTCAATTTCTGCCGCCGCCGCTTTTTGTTCGGTAATATCGGTTAGGGTGGCAACATATTTTTGTAATTCACCCGCATCATCCTGCACCGCGGAGATGGTCAGTAATTCGGGATAGATCTCGCCATTTTTACGCCGATTCCAAATTTCACCGTGCCAAGCACCCGTGCGCGCGATACTCTCCCACATGGCCTTATAAAAAACAGCATCATGAAGTCCTGACTTAAGTGCGTGTTTTAAAAGTGTCAAGGATGGCAATGGGATAAAATACTGAACATTTAACCAATGAGCAGTAAGAAGCGCAGATCAAAAATTAAACGGTACCCAACTGACTTGAACAATAAAAAATGGGAAGTCATTAGCC
>JAPLRW010000230.1 GCA_026398935.1 Methylococcales bacterium | reverse complement strand
AGTGGCGTGTTTTATTTTGCGACTTTCAGAACGACTTAAGGCGCGCGGTTATGCGGAGATGGAGTTTCGTTTAAGTATGTCACGAGAAGACATCGGCAATCATTTGGGTATTGCCCATGAAACAGTCTGTCGCATTATGCACCATTTTCAAGCGCAGAATTTAATAGCCATAAAATCGAAACACTTAAAAATAATCGACAAAAAAAAGCTGCTTAGTGCTTATTCCCCGTAAAAACTAAGCAGCCAGAAGGATAAATGTCACGAATGGCCTTGATTGGGCTGATAATCAAGGCTTTTATCAGGAGATAAAAACAACAAGATAAAACAATATCTGAGCGGAAATCGTCTTTTACTTTCTCAATGCGGAATCAGAATGCGCGGAAGCATCTCGGTAGGCTGCGTTAGAAGAATCTTTTTCTTACTCTTGAGTATTATGCAGAGTAGTTCCTCAAAAAATCAAACGACCATACCCAACCAGCGTTTTGCGTTAATGCGGAGCTATTTAAACAAATTGCGTAGAAAAAAAGTTGACCCCGCGCAACAATTTGTTCATTTTGAATGTTTGATGGCTTTGCAACAGTCGACTTTATCAGGCTTCCATTCTCCAGTAAGTCTATGGCACAAAAAAAGGTGAAGCGCAATACGCTTCACCTTTTTAAAAACTAACCGTTTAGCCATTACTATTGCCCACAAGGGGCAGGGCATTAAACCCTTGGCATGGCTTTAAGTTTTTCTACCACTTTATCACCAAACTGGTCAGTACCAATCATAGTGACGCCACTGCCTGGCTTGGATAAATCAGCGGTTGAATACCCATCGGCAAATACCGCTTGCATGGCATTCCAGACGTTTTTCGCCTCTGCCGCCATATTAAAGCTATTTTCCAGCATCATTGCTACCGAACCGATCATGGAATAAGGATTGGCGATATTTTTCCCAGCGATGTCGGGTGCAGAGCCATGCGACGGCTCGTAATAGGCTTTCTCATCGCCGATACAGGCCGAAGGCATCAAGCCTAATGAGCCTAGGATTCCGCCACCTTGGTCGCTTAAAATATCCCCAAACATGTTTTCCATGACCATGACATCAAATTGCGTCGGTCTTAAGCACAAATTGGTCGCGGCTGAATCCACCAATTGATGAATGACTTCTACTTCTGGAAAGTCTACGGCTACTTCATCTAAAATTTCATTCCATAGCACACTGGATTTCAGTACATTACTTTTATGAATATTGTGCAGCACTTTCTTACGGTTGCTGGCTAATTTAAAGGCTTGCAATAGAATCTGTCTGATCTGTTGCTCGTCATATTCCAAGGTTTCTTTAACGTAACGTAAACCCTGTTCATTAACACCGGTTTCTTTATTACCAAAATAAAGCCCGCCGACCAATTCTCGCACCATAACAATATCAATCCCTTCGCCGATAATTTCCGGCTTTAACGGGGAAAAATGTGCTAATGCTTTGGGCAGTGAAACCGGACGAAAGTTTGCATAGGTATTGTAACGGCGACGCATCGGCAATAACGCCCCGCGTTCAGGTTGTTTATCAATCGGAATTCTTTTAGATTCTTCATGGCTCAAACCAATAGGGCCTTTAAGAATGGCGTCTGCTTTATCACAAATTTCAATGGTTGATGCTGGGAATGCATCACCAAATTCAAAATAGGCGCACGCACCAAAAGCCGCTGGTAATAATTCAAACGTAACATCATTACGCTCTTCAATCAGTTTAAGCACTTTAAGCGCTTCGCGCATAATTTCCGGCCCAATACCATCGCCCGCTAATACTGCAATTTTGTAATTCTTCATGTGTTCCTTTTTAATACCTGATGAAATCATAACGTTAAGCATAATACCACTTAACAATCAGAGGTTAATGCCGAAAGGCTGGCTTTTAAAACGCACGCCGACCCCAACCGACAGAAAGATAGCATATAACGATAAGAAAAAATAAACAAAAAGTTCGTTTATAAATCAACGCGTGACTAGGATATTGCACATACCTGTCTTGATCTACCGCTGCCTATGGTGGATACTGTTGATTGCAGATGCGCTATTTTCAATGCAACCCTACTGAATGGGCTTACTTACTTTTTACACAAGTCCATAGAATTTCAGCACTTTACTCAACAGACACTCACTCCAATGCTTTTGTTAAACCGTTATAAGACACAATGAATAATTTTTTCATGATCGTCATTGCCTTGCTACTGGTCACACTTAATGGCTTTTTTGTGGCAGCCGAATTCAGTCTGGTTAAATTGCGTCAAACCCGTATCCGTAGTATTGCTAAAACACATGGCTGGCGCGGACGTACATTAGCGATAGTACATGGCAAGCTGGATGCCTATTTATCCGCTTGTCAGCTCGGCATTACTCTCGCATCACTGGGCTTAGGCTGGATTGGTGAGCCTGCATTTGCCAATCTCTTAGACCCAGCTTTTAGCCACATGGGCATCACCGCCCCTGAGCTTATCCACGGCATTTCATTTGCGTTTGCTTTTTTTATGATCTCGTTTTTGCACATTGTTATGGGAGAGTTAGCGCCTAAAACCATGGCAATTCGGAATCCGGAGCTGATTGCTTTGTGGAGTGCTGCGCCGTTATACGGCTTTTTTTGGCTCATGTATCCCATTATTTGGCTATTAAACTCCAGCGCTAATCTGGTGTTGCGCATTGCCGGACTGGGCGGCGTACACGGTCATGAAGCGCATTATTCATCCGATGAGCTCAAACTTATTTTGCGCAGTAATCAACCCGGCGATCGATTTACGCGTGACGAATGGAATATTCTGGCTAAAACCCTTGATTTCAGTGAACTGGAAGTATCCGACTTAATGCGCCCCATTCATGAACTCACCGCGCTTTATCGGAATAAATCCTTAGAGGAAAATCTGCAAACCGTTTATGCCAACCGGTTTAGCCGTTATCCTTATTTTGATACGAACGGGATTGATGTTTTAGGTGTTATTCACTTGAAAGACTTGTTTTGTGCGCAACAGGCAGGGAAATTGAGTGACGATTTGCAAACTTATCTGCGTCCGATTCAAACCATTCAATCCGATACGCAAGCATTGCAATTATTTAGAAATTTCCAGATGGGCACCTCCCATTTTGCGATCATCGGTCAAGAAGGCGAGCAACCCTTAGGTTTTATTACCCTTGATAATTTACTCAGCGCCATGGTGGGTGAAATACGTGATGAATTTCGCCAAAATAAAAACGACTGGACGCGGCTAGAGGATGGTACGTTGATCGGCAAAGGCAGTTTGCCCATATTCTCCCTTGAGCGGATTCTAGGTATTGATATTGAAAATGAAGAGCTTGATTTAGAGGAAGAGGTATCTATTGGTGGATTGATTATGTCAAAGCTGCGTGATATTCCAACAGAAGGTCAAAAAATAGAGTTTTACCAATTTGATGTGGTGGTTAAAAAAATGCTCGGCGCGCGTACGGTACTCGTGCAGATTTATCCAAAAGAGGCGCTCTCGTCAAGTAAGCCGCATGGCTGATGAATGGCCTTGGAGGGAGGTGTTATAATAAATGAAAAGCGTGTAGTTATTCATTATTAGGAACAGTGGCATTGAAAAAAAATCATCAAGCAATTTATGCCTTAAAAGCATGGCGGGAAATTGTTATAGCAACACCTACGCACATTCGTGAAAAGATCGCACATTTGGTCGAAACTAACGCCCCCCAATTTGTGGATGAATTCTACGAAACACTGCTAATGGATGATCAGGCTAAAGTCTTTCTGGAACATGAAGTCGTTAGAAAACGCCTGCACCTGTCGTTACAACAGTGGTTGTTATCCTTGTTTATGCTGGTTGACGATGAATTATTTCTTGTTTTTGCTGCGCGTCAAATTGAAATTGGTGAAGTACATTCCCGCATAAAACTACCGTCCTATCTTATGGGTATCGGCATACGAACACTGAGGAACAGTTTTAAAAAACAGCTTGATAAGGAAGGCTTAAATACAGAAGAGTTGAGTTTGGCACAACTGTATATATCTGATTTATTCGCACTTTCTGATGGATTAATAACCAGTGCTTACATCCGGGATATGCAAGGAAATACGCGCGCAGATGAAGCCTATAGAACGGTTGCAGTGAAGCATGATGTCAACTTGGAGCGTGAACGTCAGCGCGCAGCATTGCTGGAGTGGGAAAATAAATTATTATTTTCATTCCGATTTCGGAGTAGCCCAACCAAAAACCTTCAGCTCAGTGATTCAGAATTCGGCATGTGGATGAACCATAAGGCGAAGGTTTTTTTTGAAGATATGCCGGATGTCAGCATTGTGTTTGAGGTAATCGAGCATATTGATAGCGTGATTTTACCGCAACTTAATCAGGCAACCTTAACGGATACTGAAGCCATGCGACGCTTTGAAGAACTTAAAAGTAAGCTGGATTTGATCCGTTATTTAACCAGTGATCTTTTTGAACGGCTGGGCAGTATGGATCAAGGCAGAGACGCCACGACTGGCTTATACAATCGGCGGCATTTAGGTGCGGTCTTAGCGAGAGAATTAGAACAACATACCGATAAGCAGCAATCATTTGGTGTCATACTGATCAAAATCGATAATATGGATATAGCGGCGTCATTGGATGAATCAAAATATATATTGTTGCAACAGTTTTCAACATTAATCATTGAATTTGCGCGCGCGGGCGACCATGTTTTTCGCTATGGGAACGCTGAGTTTCTTATTTTAGCCGTTGAAACAACCGCAGAATTAACGCAACAACTGGCTGAAGATCTGCGTAAACGTATTTTAGCGCACCTGTTTTTTGTGCGGAGTAACCCTGCGGTTCTGCTCACTGCAAGCATTGGCGTAGTGCAATATGACGGACATCCAGATTATATGGTGTTACTGCGCAATGCAGAAAACCTGATTATCAAAGCGAGTATTCACGGCGGAAATGTAGTCGCCATTGCTGGAGTAGATGACTAACGCTGAGTCATTATCGGGCTAAAATAGACCCGCTACAAACCAACATTAGTAAGATACCCCGTTCCGTATACCTGATAGCAAGCGCCATAGTATACGGAAATGATTTTAATGGCTTACTCTACTGTCCAGCGCAAGCTTTCCCCGGCTCTTAATGGCGTAACCTGGTTCTGTTTTTCGCCATAATACTCAGGAACCGTCCATGCACGCTTAGTTAAGCTTATTGTGCCAGTGTTGCGTGGCAAGCGATAAAAATCTGCACCGTAAAAACTGGCAAAGCCTTCTAATTTATCCAAGGCGTGATTGTCTTCAAAGACTTCAGCATATAGCTCTATGGCAGCATGTGCGCTAAAACAGCCTGCACAGCCGCAGTGATTTTCTTTTAAGTGCGTTAAATGCGGCGCACTGTCTGTGCCTAAAAAGAATTTTGGATTGCCACTGATCGCGGCATTAACTAACGCTAGACGGTGCTGTTCACGTTTTAGAATGGGCAGACAATAATAATGTGGCTTTATACCGCCAACCAGCAGGGCATTACGGTTGTAAAGTAGATGTTGCGGCGTAATGGTGGCGGCAATGTTGGCGTTATTAGCCGTTACAAACTGCACGGCAGCTTGGGTGGTTACATGTTCAAGTACAATGCGTAAGGCGGGGAAGTCCCGTACTATCGCGCTCAGTTGCGTATCAATAAATACCTGTTCCCGATCAAAAATATCACAATCAGCATCGGTCACCTCGCCGTGTATCAGCAGCGGTACGTCAAACTGTTGCATGGCTTCCAGTACCGGATAAATTTGCTGTACCGCGCTAACGCCCGCATCGGAATTGGTGGTAGCACCTGCTGGATAATATTTAAAGGCGACAATATACGGATTTTCGCTGGCGTCTTTAACGTCTTGTGGCGTAGTAGACGGTGTCAAATACAAGGTCATTAAGGGCGTAAAGTCCAGATGCTCAGGGATAGCCTGTACAATTTCCGCACGGTACACTAAGGCTTCTGCAACTGTTGTTACGGGTGGTTTAAGGTTAGGCATGATGATCGCACGGGCGAATTGCCGGGCGGTATACGGCAAAACCGTTTTTAACATCGCGCCATTTCTAACGTGACAATGCCAGTCATCGGGGCGAGTAATGATTAATTTTTCCATGCTAGGTCGTCTTTTCAATTAAAATGGTGAGTTATTTTAGCGTAAGTGACTTGAAGTTTACATTTCGGTCACTACCTCAAAGATTATTATCGTTAGGTTTAGGAGCAATAAATGCCTATTTATGAATACGAATGTCAAGCTTGTGGTCATGAACACGAAGCACTGCAAAAGATGAGCGATCCCGCATTAGTCATTTGCCCGGCATGTAGTAGGGCAGAATTAATTAAAAAAATTTCCGCCGCAGGCTTTCGTTTGAAAGGCAGTGGCTGGTATGAAACCGATTTTAAAAGCGGTGCTAAAAAAAATGTCGCGGGTGATAGCGCGGCACCGAAAGCCTCTGCACCAGCAAAAACCAGTGATTAAGAGCAAGCGGCAGGTCAATACTCAACACTTTTTAAAAAAAATTGTGCTCTGCCTGCTAGGGAATGGTTTAAAAAACCGCCCCTAATTCTCTTTATACAGAGAAAGAAATGAACAGTGACAGGGACGCTGATCCCATAACAAACCTTTTACCCCTTTTTTAGCTTAACAAGAGAACACACTATGCGTACCCACAAGTGCGGAGAATTGAATACACAACAGTTAGGAGCAACCGTTACCATTTGCGGTTGGGTACATAGACGCAGAGATCATGGTGGCGTTATTTTCATTGATCTTAGAGACCGTGCCGGTTTAGTGCAAGTTGTTGTCGATCCTGATGTGGCGGAAACTTTTGCGATAGCCGAACAAGTGCGCAGTGAATATGTATTATGCATTACTGGCATTGTTAGAAATCGCCCTGAAGGCACGGTTAATGCCAATATGCATTCGGGTGAGATCGAAATTTTAGCGAAAGGCATTGAGGTATTAAACGAATCTGAAACGCCGCCGTTCCCTATTGAAAGTGACATAGAAGTTAACGAAGAGTTGCGTTTACGTTACCGTTATATCGACCTGCGCCGTACAGTTATGCAGGAAAAAATGAAAGTTCGCCGCGATGTGACGCGGGTGTTAAGAAACTTTCTGGATGATAACGACTTTTTTGAAATCGAAACACCGTATTTGACGAAAGCAACGCCTGAAGGCGCGCGCGATTATATTGTTCCTAGTCGTACCCATGAAAATGCTTTTTTTGCACTGCCACAATCGCCGCAGCTGTATAAACAAATGCTGATGGTTGCAGGCTTTGATCGTTATTATCAAGTGGTACGCTGTTTCCCTGATGAAGATTTACGTGCTGATAGACAGCCGGAATTTACCCAGCTCGATATTGAAACCTAGTTCATGACTGAAGATGACATCATGACCGTCATGGAAGAAATGATTCGACAGTTATTTGCAAAAGTGATTAATGTCGAATTGGATACCGAGTTTCCACGCATGACCTACAAGGAAGCTATTTCCCGTTACGGTATTGATCGTCCGGATTTACGCATTCCATTGGAATTGGTCGATATTGCCGATGACATGAAAGATGTGGACTTTAAAGTCTTCTCTACACCCGCTAATGATCCTAAAGGCCGTGTTGCTGCCTTGCGTGTCCCTAACGGTGGTGAGTTACTGAGCCGTAAAGACATTGACGACTTGACCAAGTATGTCAGCATTTATGGTGCAAAAGGCTTGGCGTATATCAAAGTTAACGATTTAGCAGCGGGTATTGAAGGCTTGCAATCCCCGATTGTTAAGTTTGCGGGTGCCGATGTTTGGGCGAGTGTCTTAGCAAAAACCGGCGCGCAAACTGGCGATTTAATTTTCTTTGGTGCAGATAAAGCCAGTATCGTTAACGAAGCAATGGGCGCGTTGCGCGTCAAAATTGGGCATAACCTCAATTTATTGCAAGGCGACTGGAAGCCAGTCTGGGTGGTTGACTTCCCAATGTTTGACTGGGATGAAAAAAGTGGTCGTTACAATGCTATTCATCATCCTTTTACTGCGCCGAGTTGTTCAGTGGAAGACTTGGTTAGTAATCCAGGTTCTGCGCTATCACGGGCGTATGATTTGGTTTTAAACGGTACCGAAGTCGGTGGCGGCTCGATTCGTATTAACCGTACATCTATGCAACAAACTGTGTTTAATATTTTAGGCATTGGTGAGGATGAAGCCAGAGAGAAATTCGGCTTCTTGCTTGATGCGTTAAAATACGGCGCGCCACCGCACGGTGGTTTGGCATTTGGTTTAGATCGCTTGGTGATGCTCATGACTGGCTCAACGTCGATTCGTGACGTTATTGCTTTCCCTAAAACGCAATCTGCGGCTTGTCCGCTAGTCAGTGCGCCAGCGGTAGTCACGGATGAACAATTGAAAGAATTGGGCATTCGCTTGATTAAACCTGCCGGAAAAGAAAAAGCTAAGCAAGAATAGTTTTATGGTCGCTAAGGGTGAGTTATTTTGTTAGAACTCACCCTTGGTTATTTTGGGTGCAAAATAAAACCAGTCGAGCTCGCTACGTTGTTCAACCCATTAAAATCTTATCTATTTCTAGGCCTAATCAAGGGAGCTATCGTGGTCAACATTAATTATAAACAGGCACCACAACTTGCCTTGTTACTACTGGTCACTGGATGCAGTACACAGCAGCCATTACCAACAGCAGAGCCTACTTTCATTCCGCCCGTTAGCGTAACGCCTCCGCGTTCCTATGAATACCCAGCACATGCTTTAACGGGAATTTATGCTAATAATGCACAAGTTCAGCGCTTTATTCAGCACATGGTGAATGAGCACGCTTTTGAAGAAAGTTACCTTAATGATCTTTTTTCACAAGTGCATCGTCTTCATTACGTTATTCGTCTGGAAAATACGCCGCAGTATCACGGCCCAAAAATATCCAAACCAAAGCTAGGCAGTTGGCCGAACTACCGCAAACAATTCGTGGATGAGGCGCACATTAATAATGGCGTCAACTTTTGGTCAAGCAATGCCGAAGCCATTAAGCAGGCCAGCACGACATATAATGTCGATCCTGAATACATTGTTGCGATTATTGGTGTGGAAACATTTTATGGGCGTAACATGGGGAAAACCTGTACCTTTGACGCCTTATCCACATTAGCCTTCGATACCCAAAGACGCTCTACTTTTTTCACATTGGAGTTGGAAAATTTTTTACTGATGGCGCGCGAAGAAGGCTATAAGCCACTTGAGCCTGTGGGTTCTTGGGCCGGTGCTATGGGCTTTGGTCAGTTTATGCCCAGTAGTTTTCGCCGCTTAGCGGTTGATTTCAATAAAGACGGTCAACGTAACTTATGGCATCAGGAAGATGCGATTGGCAGTGTTGCGCATTATTTTTCACGTCATGGTTGGCAGAATAATCAACCAGTAGCTAATTTAACAATAGACGATGGACAGCCGGAAACCATTATTTTGGGTGGGCATAGCAGTCATGAATATTGGCAAGCACATGCTAACTTCAATGTGATTAAAAAATACAATAACAGTAACAAATACGCCATGGCGGTACATCAATTAGCACAAGCGATTAAACAACGCTACGATCAAACAGGATACTTAACGCATCAATAACGAGATATTGCTCATGGTTGCTAATGCAACACGTAAATAGGCGCATAGCCGAAGATTTATACCATCAAGGTTGGACAGTGCAACCGCATTATTTTGACCTAGCGCTTATTCAGCAATTAGCCACAGAAGCAATACATCTTTATCAGACTAACCGCATGACGCGCGCGAATATTGGTCGTGGCAAACTGCTACAGAGCAATTTAGCCATACGCTTGGACTTTATCCATTGGCTGCAACATGATTCTAAAGGGCAGCAGCAATACCAACAGGTAATGGAAATATTGCGTCAGGCGCTGAATCGCAGCTTATTTTTAGGGCTGTTTGAATTTGAAGCCCACTATGCTGTATATGAGGCGGGAGCGTTTTATAAAAAACATCTCGACAGCTTTCAAGGTGAGGCTAATCGTATTGTATCGGTAGTGACCTATCTCAATGTTGATTGGCCAGACGCAGGTGGCGGAGAGCTTTTGGTCTATGCCCCGCTCAGTGGTGAATGCCTGCAAACTATCCTGCCTCACGCGGGAACCTTAGTGGTGTTTTTAAGCGAACAAATGCCGCACGAAGTCAGCATCACCCACCAGCGACGCATGAGTATTGCAGGCTGGTTCAGGCTCAATAGCGCGTCACATTAACGAAAAAAGTACACTTTCTAAACAACCACCCGCCTTAAGCTGGTGGTTGCTCTTACACAACCAGCAATAACAACTACAACAGTTCTAAAATTAAAAACAATATAACGGTTAAGCCTAAACCACAATGAACAACCCCTTTAACGCTGGCCATTGGCCCCATAATGCCTGCTGCTGGAAGTTTTTTAACCACGTCTAAATGCTTAATAAGCGCGTACGCCGCATTATATTCCACCGCTAAAATTACGATGACCGCCACTAACATGGCGATAATGCCGGAGCTGTGCGGGTAATGCGCGGAAGAGCCCATAAAAAACAACATGGGTATTGAAAAAAGCGCATTGGTGCGAGAGGCCAAACCTGCTTTTGCCAAAGCCTCAGTAACCTCTGGTAATGCTTCACCGCCCGTAGCGACTTGTTCTGCAGAAGCAATCACCGTTTTTTGATTAGGCCAAATAATCAACCAAACATTGGTGAACATTAATAAACCCATTAATGCGCCCACATAAATATCAATGGGCATGCCGCCACCTCTAACTGCAAAAATACCCAGACCCGTCGCCAACGTTGCGACCGATCCCCAGCGAAACCACGCCAATGCTTTCGGTACCAATTTTCGAATAACATCTGATTTAGCGGCAGCATCAGCTTCTTTAAAATACTCTGTCTGTACAAAATTAAAATAATATAACAAGCCAATCCAAGCGACACCCGCCATAAAGTGTCCCCAGTGCAGTAACATATCCAGACCCGCTGCCGTTGTAAAAATCCCCATAATCTTTCACCTTTATTATTGTTTAGTTAAATGAAAAAACAGCACTACGCTTAGAATCAACTGGCAAGCAATTAAATATACCTCATCAAAAATCAGCGTAGCAATTGTATATTAAAGGTTTTTTTTAATATTACCTAGATTATTTGATACTGTATGCTGTTGGTTATGTCTAGGGGATATTACGAATGGAGGGAGAATATGTTGCGTAATTTTCTTTGGTCATATCCTTGGTTACTGACGAGGTGCTGTATAGTCAATTGCCGACTGGTATTAATACTGCCAAAGTGTATTTTGCAGAGGATGATATTTTAAAAATGTCCAGCAGTGCATTGCATGTCAGAAATCGTAGCAATGGGAAGGTTGGCAAAAAATCCAGAGGAGTAATATTAATGACTATCATCAGCACAACAGAATTAAACGCACTATCCAAACACTACCAAGAACTGCTACAGTCGCAACAAACCTTGTTGCTATCAACGGTTTCTGAGCAGGGTATTCCTGATATCAGCTATGCGCCGTTTATACGTGATCAAGCGGGTTGTTTTAATATCTATGTCAGTGAGTTAGCCAGTCATACGCGTAATCTGCTTAATAACCCACAAACATCCGTCCTGTTTATTCGCCCTGAAGCAGAGTCAAAAAATCTTTTTGCGCGTGAGCGAGCCGTTATTAGCTGTAGCGTTAAAGAAATAGCACGGGGTGATGTCAGCTATCCTGTGCGATTACACGCTTTACAAGAGAGGTTTGGTGAGGTTATTGCTCTGCTCAGTACGTTAAATGATTTTCATTTATTTGCACTATGCCCACAAAGTGGGCGCTACGTGGTTGGTTTTGGACGGGCGTTTACTATTAATGTCGCCGATGATACGGTTTTGCCATTGTAGTTTTTGATGCGGATTTAGCTGTTGTGCGGATGGGGTATTAAACGCGTACTTAAACTGTTCGATACCCTAAAAAACATCAATGCAATTCGCCCATAATGCCTTTCAATTTATCCAGTACCACCCGCTGCTGTTCCGGTGACAGCTTACTAAACGCATCATTAAAATTAACCAAACTGTATTCAGCCGTACCCGTACTTCCAGCGGTCAACCCACAATCAGCATAAACCTGTTTAATGGGGGCTGCCGCATCATCTAAAGGCATCTCGCCGGATAGTACGCGTCGAATCATGGTGTTAACACGAATAAAAACAGATTGCCCACTTAATAGCGCATCGGCAATCTGTTTTGCTTGTTGATCGGTATAGCCTTTGCGTTTGGAATCGGGAAACGTGCGCATTGGTACTTTAACGGGCGCTTGCTTATCAATCTGAATGTCAACATCAAATGCGCTACCCTGCGAAGCAATTAATACACCCGCTTCAATAATGACGTGTAACCTATTGTCTTTGCAGGCAACAGCCAATCTGAGGTCATCATACAAATCGGTACGCGGCATGGGTGAGCGGGCAAAGCTAAAGCTTCGATTGGTTAAGCGATCATTTTCTTGGTGATAGCTCCAGTTATTGCTTGCCAGTGAGGTAAGGGGGGATAGCAATAATATTACCCCGATACTACGTTTAAAGCTATTCATCACAAAAAAACCAACGCGCATGCTTATCTCCATCCTAGTGCTTCGTTACTCGGTTACGTTGACTAACCAGCCATCACTGGCTTTACAGCCACTGGGACTCTCTGCGCTAATCGTCACTCTAGCTGCAGTGTTTTTTATGCTAACGGGCAATTTTCCCTGAACCAGATAACCTACATTTTTAGGCGTGACGCTAATCGTCACCGGTTCTTGTTTAATCGTCACCACAATGCTTTTGGGATTGGTGATCGATGATGCTTCAAATGAAAACGCCGATTGCGCGGCAACGGTTGTTTTATCTGCGGGTGTAAATTCGGTAAAGCGGGGTTTTTCACACGCTTTGCTACTACTGCTACTGCCGTAAGCCCAGACAGACGTATTTAGCAGCATTAAACTCAATAGGCACAGTGTTTTATAATGATTCATGGGTAAATTCCTTGGTTTTTAGTTATTGTTAGACAGGGTTATGATGCCATTAAATCCAGCTTAAGCAACTAACAGTATATACCTACCCTTTTTAAAGTTTGTGTAAATACACTAAATCCTTTGTCGCACAGTCATGCGTGGCGTAAAAATCGTCAGTATAACGGTACAATAGCCACTGTATTATTTTCACAAACCCGTGAGAACTGTTTCTACATGCATATCCAATTTATTTCCAGCATTAGCGAGATTACGGCTGAACACTGGAATCAGCTCGCTGGAACGGATTATCCTTTTCTTCGCCATGAGTTTTTAATGGCACTGGAGCACAGTGGTGTTGTGGCAAGAGCAACGGGCTGGCAGCCGCAACATGTACTGATTTTTGCAGAAACGGATTTGATTGCCGCGTGTCCGCTGTACCTTAAATTTCATTCTCAGGGTGAATTTGTCTTTGACCAGCAATGGGCAAATGCTTATCAGCAGCATGGTCTGGATTATTACCCGAAAGGATTAACCGCTGTACCCTTTACACCTTGCCCTGCGCGGCGTATTTTAGTCAAAGCAGGGCGTGATGAACAGGTCATTTTAGCGTTACTGATTGACACGCTTAAGCAGCATTTTATAAGCCGGTCCATTTCTTCTTGGCATTGTCTTTTTTCAAGCGCAGAGCAAACCGAACAACTGCGTACACTTGGTTTACTGGTGCGAGAAGGTGTACAGTTTCAGTGGTTTAATCGACATTATCGTGACTTTCAGGATTATATTGACCATTTTTCCTCCAGAAAGCGTAAAAATACCCTGCGTGAGCGGCAACACGTCACACAGCAAGGTATTCAATTTTTAGCATTGAATGGTCAGGCTGTTTCTGCGGCGCAATGGCAGGTGTTTTTTCAGTTTTACCAGATGACCTATCTAAAACACGGTCAATCGGGGTATTTAACCCTTGAATTTTTTAAACAAATCGCCCAGACCATGCCGGAACAATTGTTAGTGATTTTCGCACTAAAAGCGAATCAGTACGTTGGTGCTGCGCTGAGCTTCATCGGCAAAGATACGCTTTATGGACGTTATTGGGGTTGTTTTGAAGAATATGCTTTTTTGCATTTTGAAGCCTGCTATTATCAAGGCTTAGATTATTGTATTGCCCACGGCTTAGCGCGCTTTGATTCCGGCGCACAAGGCGAGCATAAAATTGCGCGTGGTTTTGAGCCTGTCAGTACGTATTCGGCACATTGGATTCAACAGCCTGCTTTTGCGGCGGCTATTGCGCATTTTTTAGCGCTTGAAAAATCAATTGTACAGCAATATAAAGCGGACGCCACCGCCCTGTTACCGTTTAAAAAAGTCTAATATTCTCCTTTACTTTAAGCACTATTTCTACACATGCAATCGTTAAAATACTTAACTGGCTATCCTGTTACCATCACCGACTCGGTACAGAGTCTTATTGATACCAATAAATTAGGTGCGCTGTTATTAAAAAAATACCCCACTGCCCACACTATTAAAACCGATAAAGCGTTATACACGTACGGCATAGCGCTAAAAAATACTTTTTTACGGCAATCTCAGCCAATCAGTAAAATCGTGTATGACGATAAAATACAAGTCATACAGCATGCGCTGGGGACGCACAGTTTTATCTCGCGTATTCAAGGTTCACAATTGAAAGTTAAAAATGAAATCAAAATTGCCAGCGTGTTCAAACAAGTGCCGATGGAGTTTTTAACCATGATTCTCGTGCATGAACTCGCCCATTTAAAAGAAAAAGAACATAACAAAGCCTTTTATAAGCTCTGTACCTATATGCAACCTGCTTATCATCATTATGAACTGGAGTTGCGCATCTATTTAACCTACGTCGATGTATTCGGTAAGCTTTATTCACACTAAATACTTCTTTAAGCAGTCTTAAATCGCGAAACGTCATAATAAGCTTGAATTTTTGTATAAAAAAAAATATAATCATCGGTTAACCGAGCTTTTATGCTCATCCTTGCTTCATTGTCTTTATTGTAAAATAACGATGGGAAGCTTAACCGAAAGGAGAAAACATGCGACATTATGAAGTTGTTTTTTTAGTACATCCTGATCAAAGTGCTCAGGTTCCAGCAATGATTGAGCGTTATAAAGCAATCGTTGAGTCTACGGCCGGAACAATCCACCGTTTAGAAGACTGGGGTCGGAGACATTTGGCATACCCCATCAATAAAATTCATAAAGCACATTATGTGTTAATGAATATTGAATGTGACCAAGCAGCATTAGCAGAATTAGAAGTTGGCTTCCGTTTTAATGATGCTATTTTACGTAGCATGACATTATTAAGAAAATCAGCGATTACTACACCTTCTATTATTTTAACGTCTGCTGCTGATGAAAGCAGAAGCCGTCCAAAACGCGTTGAAGATGATAGCGAAGTAGCAACAGATGATGACAAAGATGCCATTGATTCTGATGCTGGTGACGATATCGAAACCGCTGCTGAATAATCATTTATTTTTATTGAATTTAAGGGGAGTACTATGGCTCGCAATATGAGACGTAAAAAAATCAGCAAACTGAGCGCTGATAATGTTGTAGGTGTTGACTATAAAGATCTTGATTTGTTAAGTGAGTATGTCACTGAAACCGGTAAGATTGTACCAAGTCGCATTACTGGTGTTACTGCTAAGTTCCAAAGACAGTTATCAACGGCAATAAAACATGCACGTTTTATTGCGTTACTGCCTTTCTGTGACGCACACGAATAAAAAAAACGGGGAGGCTCGGTGAGCTTTTTAGCAGCGTATGTTATGCGGGGTAGAATGCAAGCCATGTTGGTTGCAGCTACTCTGGCTATTTTGTCTTTGCTATTGCCTCCTGTTAGTATCGTAAGTTCAGGTGCCGTTGCGCTAGTCACGTTAAGGCGCGGAGCAACCGAAGGTCTATTTGTTTTACTGTGCGCTTGTGCTGCATCCGCATTACTAGGTGTTGTTTTATTAAATAATGTCTACTTTGCGTTGTTGTATGGACTGGTGTTATGGTTGCCTGTCTGGGTAATCGCAGTGGTTTTGAGGGAAGGGCGGCATTTGTCGTTAGCGCTCGAGATTGCTGTGTTAATGGGTATGCTGGCGGTAGTGGGCTTTTATTTGTATGACAGCAATGCCAGCACAATGTGGCAAGGTTTGCTGCAACAAATGATACAGCCTTTATTACAGAAATCGCCAGAAATTCAGCCTGAGACATTACAACAATCCATTGTGGTTTTTTCCCGTTTTATGACGGGAGTTGTTGTATCTGGCACGGTATACAGTATGTTGTTCGGCCTGTTTTTAGGTCGGTGGTGGCAGTCAATTTTATATAATCCGGGCGGTTTTCGTGAGGAATATTTAAAGCTGAACGTGCAATCAAGATTAGCAATTGCCAGTATAATCATTATTGGTATTGCTTTTGCAGGATATGCGGAGCTTTCTGAGATTGCCCAAAATATTTGCGTCTTATTGTTTGTCCTTTACACGGTTATTGGCTCTGCCGTGTTACATGCTGTTTTTGCCAACCTGCCAGCAAAACGTTTTCTGGTGCCGATGTTGTACCTTACCTTAACCATCATTCCGCATACGATGATCGTGGTCGCATTAGTTGGCTTGACGGATGTGTGGCTGGACTTACGAAACAAACAATCAAATCAAAACAGTGCTTAACTGCGCACTATTATGTCGGCATACAGCCGAAAATACGGGGTATTGAAAGATGGAAGTTATTCTGCTTGAAAAAATAAATAACCTAGGAAATCTGGGCGACAAAGTCAACATTAAATCTGGCTATGGCAGAAATTACCTGGTTCCACAAGGTAAAGCAGTCCCTGCAACAGCAAAGAAAATTGAAGAATTTGAAGCACGTCGTGCTGAACTTGAAAAAGCAGCGGCTGAAAAATTAGCCGCGGCACAAGCTCGCTTAGCTGCTTTGGGTAAATTAGACGTCGTGATTGCGCATAAAGCCGGTGATGAAGGTAAATTGTTCGGTTCTGTTGGAACTCACACCATTGCCGATGCGATTACTGTTGCTGGCGTTAAGGTTGAAAAACATGAAGTGCGTTTGCCACATGGCGTTATTCGTCAAATAGGCAACTACGCTGTTGACATTCATTTGCATACTGATGTTATTGCAACGATGTCAATTAAGGTTATTGTTGAAGCATAAGACCCTATGATCATCGTAACCGGAGGTGCCGGTTTTATAGGCAGTAATTTAGTGAAGGGGTTAAACCTGCGCGGTTACGATGATATTTTAGTGGTTGATAATCTGAGTAACGGTCTTAAATATAAAAATCTGGTTGATTGCCAAATTGCAGATTTTATGGATAAGACCGTTTTTCTGAGTCAGCTGCAACAAGGGCTATTTAAAACCGAAAAGATTCAAGCTATTTTTCATCAGGGCGCCTGTTCTTCCACGACCGAGTGGGATGGACGCTATATGATGGAAAATAACTACACCTATACAAAAATCCTGCTGCATTATTGCCAGCAGCATAGCATTCCATTGATTTACGCTTCCAGTGCGGCCGTGTATGGCACGGATGTGACCAGTAAAGAACAACTGAGCTGTGAGTCGCCACTGAATGTCTATGGCTACTCCAAGTTCCAGTTTGACCAATATCTTCGGCGTTTATTACCGACCTTAACTACACAAGTGGTTGGGTTGCGGTATTTTAATGTCTATGGGCCTCGAGAAGCACACAAAGGCAGTATGGCCAGTGTCGCTTATCACCTGAACAATCAACTTAAACAAGCGGATACGGTTCGATTATTTGAAGGTTCTGATGGCTATGCCAACGGTGCCCAACGGCGCGACTTTGTTTATGTCGGTGATGTGGTTGATGTTAATTTATGGTTTTTGGATAATCCACAAGTGTCCGGCATTTACAATACGGGTACAGGAAGCAGCCAAACCTTTAACGATGTTGCCAACGCGGTTATTGCTTACCATGGTCGCGGCAAGATCGACTACATTCCTTTCCCTGAGCACCTTTTAGGTTGCTATCAGAGTTTTACAGAAGCTAATTTAGAAGCATTGCGAGCAGCGGGCTGCCAGCATGCGTTTAAATCGGTTGAGCAGGGCGTTGCCCTCTATATGGAATGGCTTAATCGCTAAACCAACTCTCCTGCGTGCATTGTTAGTTGCCGTTAATCACCGATCTGTTTAAATGCGTCTTATTTATTCCCTGCTGTTTTATTGCCTCCTACCGTTTATAGCGGCACGTTTATTATGGCGCAGCCTTAAAGCGCCTGTCTATCGATTACGTTGGGGCGAACGCTTGGGTTATTACTCGCAACCCGCGCTGAAAGGCGTTGTATGGATTCACGCAGTATCTGTCGGCGAAGCTGAAGCCGTATTTCCTCTGCTGAAATTAATGCAAGAAACCTATCCAGCACAGCACTTCTTGATGACCACCACCACGCCGACCGGTTCGGCACGGGTTAAGGCGATGATGGGTGACAGCGTCGCGCATGTTTATTTACCCTACGATACGCAAGGTGCTGTACAGCGCTTTCTTGAGCATTTTCAGCCAACCGTCGCCATTATTATAGAAACAGAAATTTGGCCGAATTTATTTGCCGCCTGTGGGCAGCGATCGATGCCATTGTTTATTATTAATGCGCGATTATCCGAAAAATCAGCGCGCGGTTACCAGAAGATCCCCCGCTTAGTTCATCCCGCACTCGCTAGTATTACTGGCATTGCCGCACAAACCGATGCCGATGCGCAACGATTTTTAGCGATTGGTGCCGACGCCAAGCAAGTAACAGTATGTGGTAATATCAAATTTGACACCCCGCCTATGGATGCCCTGATAGCAGAAGGGAGACAACTACGCGAACAGGTATTTCCGCAGCGTTTTGTGTGGATTATTGCCAGCACCCATAAAGAGGAAGAGGTCTTTTTCTTAGATCTTTACCCGCGACTCAAACACATTGCACCAGAATTACTGCTAGTGCTTGTGCCGCGCCATCCAGAACGATTTAACGACGTAAAACAACTGTGTTTAAAGCGTCAGCTAAAGGTTATCATGCGCACAGCCAATACGCCCTGTGACACACAGACTGATGTTTATATTGCGGACACACTGGGTGAATTGAAAATGCTGTACGCCGCTGCTGACATTGCTTTTGTTGGTGGTAGCTTAGTTCCCGCAGGTGGACATAATGTCTTAGAGCCCGCGGCGGTGAATGTTCCGGTCATGTTTGGTGCTTTTATGAGTAATTTCACTTTAATAGCAGAAGGCTTGTTAGATGCCAACGCCGCGCTACAATGCCCGGACTCAGCCGCGTTATTAGCAGGGTTTCAACGCTTATATAACGATGCTAGCTACCGTCAAACCCTCGCGGCTAATGCCCATCATTTCGTCATGCAAAACCAAGGGGCGACACAGCGCGTTTTACGGTTATTAGCCCCAGCCATACAGAAATAAGCGCGTTAGTTTTACCGTCTATGCAACACTTATGGACGAAAAAACGCGATTGATGGGTAATATGGTAAAATTTCAAGGCGTCGAGTATTGAATCACTGCACAGCTTGATTTAAACCTTCTTTGACACACCCAGTACGGATTTTTTCAGTATTGGTTTTGGGGTCTGTTTAAAATTAACGATCCTAGGGTTTATTTTCGTTTTAACTTTTTATTACACACATCACACATGAACAAACCTAAAAAAGTTGCAATTCTTACTGCCGGCGGTTTAGCGCCTTGTTTAAACTCAGCCATTGGCAGCCTTATCGAACGCTATACCGAAATCGATCCCAGCATCGAAATCATTTGCTATAGAAGTGGCTATAAAGGTCTATTATTAGGCGATTTCTATACTGTTACGCCTGAAATTCGCGAAAAAGCCGGCTTATTACACCGTTTTGGCGGTTCAATCATTGGTAATAGTCGTGTTAAATTGACCAACCTTAAAGACTGCGTCAAACGTGGTTTGGTTCAAGAAGGTCAAGATCCACAAAAAGTGGCTGCTGACCAATTGATTAAAGACGGTGTTGATATTTTACATACCATTGGTGGCGATGACACCAACACGGCGGCGGCTGATCTTGCGGCTTTTTTAGCCAAAAACAATTATGGCCTGACGGTTATTGGTTTGCCTAAAACCGTTGATAACGACGTTATACCTATCAAGCAATCTTTAGGTGCTTGGACAGCGGCAGAGCAGGGCGCACGTTACTTTTGGAATGTCGTTGCTGAAAATAATGCTAACCCACGCATGTTGATCGTGCATGAAGTCATGGGGCGCAGTTGTGGTTGGCTTACCGCTGCCACGGCAGTGGAATACCGTAAATTGCTGGATCGTGCGGAATGGTTGCCAGAGTTAGGCCTTGATCGTAATACTTTTGAAGTTCATGGTATTTTTATTCCTGAGATGGCTGTCGATATTGCCAGCGAAGCCAAGCGTTTACGCGCGGTTATGGATAAAGGTGACTGCGTTAATATCTTTGTTTCTGAAGGCGCAGGTGTTGAATCAATTGTTGCTGAAATGCAAGCCAAAGGCCAAGAAGTACCCCGCGATGCGTTTGGTCATGTGAAACTGGATGCCGTTAACCCCGGCAAATGGTTCGGTGAGCAATTTGCTGAAATGTTAGGTGCAGAAAAAACCCTCATCCAAAAATCAGGTTACTTTGCGCGTGCAGCAGCATCGAATGTTGAAGATATTCGCTTGATTAAATCCTGTGCCGATTTAGCCGTTGAGTGTGCGTTCCGTCGTGAATCCGGCGTTATTGGTCATGATGAAGAGCGTGGCGGTATATTGCGCGCCATTGAGTTTCCACGCATTAAAGGTGGTAAAGCGTTTGATATTGAATCACCTTGGTTTACTAAAACCTTGGCTGAAATCGGTCAAACTAAAGGCACGAAAGTATCAGTAGCGCATTAATCCAGTAGCGTGAGTAAATGTCCTAGCCGTTTACTCACGTTGTTTGACTTTATGTTCTAATCAGTATTAATCTTAGCTCGTTGGCCCATTGGCATCTTCAGGGTCTCCTTCGTACGGGGTTGCATACTTGCAATCTTTTTGCGGACAGACTTTTTCCGCACCGTTTTTCTTGGTGGTTTTAACCGTCAAAATAGGCCATTCGCATGCGGGGCAACTTTCAGCAACCGGTGCATTCCACAGTGCATAGCTGCATTTTGGATAGCCTGAGCAGGAATAAAATATTTTTCCCGAACGCGCTTTACGCTTAAGTATGCTGCCCGTTTTACATTGTGGGCAGGCAACATGTGTATCCAGCGGTTTATCTAACGGTTCAATGTGTTTACACGTAGGGTAATTGGTACAACCAATAAATTTACCATAGCGCCCGGTTTTTATAATCAGCGCTGATTCACAGGTAGGACAAGTTCTGCCTTCGACTATTTCCGGCTCATTACTGCCCGCACCTTTATCATCATCCAGATTGCGCGTGTAAGAACACTCTGGGTAATTGGTACAACCAATAAAACGCCCATTACGCCCTAAGCGAATGGATAAAGGACTGTCGCAGGTAGGGCATTTTTCATCAATCGCCTCTTGCGTGACATCTTTACGCTGTACGCTGGTTTCTTTTTCTTGAATTAAGCTGGTAAACGGTTTCCAAAAATCACTCATTAATGGAATCCAGTCTTTTTCACCTCTGGAAACCGCATCCAATTCGTCTTCTAAATTGGCAGTAAAATCGTAATCAACGTATTTTGTAAAATGTTCCGTTAAAAACTTGGTCACGATACGACCAACATCAGTCGGATAAAAACGTTTACTTTCTAAAATAACGTATTCGCGGTTTTGCAGCGTGGAAATAATAGTGGCATACGTCGAAGGACGACCAATACCGTGTTCTTCAAGAGATTTAACCAAGGTCGCCTCATTGAAGCGCGGCGGCGGCTCGGTGAAATGTTGATCCGCAATAACATCCGTTAACGGAACAGGTTTGCCCTCTTTTAGTTCCGGTAAAAAAGTTTCATGATCGTCATTGGTGGCATTGTCATCTTTACCCTCAAGATACACAATCATAAAGCCGGGATCGGCAATACTGGAACCTGTCGCTCTAAAACTGTGTAACCCTTCAGCGCAGGTCAAATCAACCGCAATAGTATTTAGTGTGGCATGCAGCATCTGACAGGCAACTGTACGCTTCCAGATTAACTCATACAATTTAAGCTGTTCTGCTGATAAATGGCTTTGCAGATCACCGGGCAATCGAAATGCCGAGGTTGGGCGTATGGCCTCATGCGCTTCTTGTGCATTTTTAGCTTTGGTTTTAAATTGCCGCGGTTCTTTAGGCACGTTATGCGCGCCATATTTATCGGTAATTAACGCACGAATTTCTTCAATCGCTTCTGCCGCTAAATTGACTGAATCGGTACGCATGTAACTGATAAGTCCGGTTGTTTCTCCGCCAATATCAATCCCTTCGTACAGTTGTTGCGCCACCATCATGGTTCTTTTGGTGGTAAAACCCAGTTTACGCGCCGCTTCTTGTTGCAGTGTTGAGGTAATAAACGGCGCGGCGGGATTGTTTTTACGTTGTTTTTTGGTTAATTTGGCAACCAATAAATGCCCATCAGCCGCATCAAGCAAAGCAAGGCGAGTTTTTTCGGCCAGTTCTGCATTTTCGATACTGAATTGGCTTATTTTTTCACCAGCATATTGGGTGAGTTTGGCTTTAAAAGGCTGCTCACTGGCAATAAGCGCGGCATTAATTGTCCAGTATTCTCTGGTTTTAAACGCTTCAATTTCCAATTCGCGCTCGACAATCATGCGTAACGCTGGGCTTTGTACGCGTCCTGCCGACAAGCCGCGCCGAATTTTTTTCCATAACAGTGGCGATAAATTAAAGCCCACCAGATAATCAAGGGCGCGCCGCGCTTGCTGGGCATTAATCAGGTTAATCGCTAATACGCCCGGATTGGCAATCGCTTCCGTGACCGCTTTTTTGGTGATTTCATGAAAAACAACCCGATGGACGGTTTTGTTTTTAAGCTGTTTTTTATCGTTTAAGAGTTCATATAAATGCCAAGAAATAGCTTCGCCTTCGCGATCGGGATCGGTCGCAAGATAAAGGGTATCGGCGTCTTTCAATGCCTTGGTTATTTCCTGCACATGACGTTGATTTCTATCAATAATTTGATATTTCATTGCAAAATCATGCTCAGTATCTACTGCGCCTTCTTTAGGCACTAAATCTCTAACATGGCCATACGAGGCTAAGACTTTAAAATCTTTGCCCAAGTATTTTTCAATGGTTTTCGATTTTGCAGGTGATTCTACAATGACAAGGTTTTTACTCATTAGGAGAGGGTACTTTTGGTAAAATTAATGTAAATAGTCGGGTGCAAAATCATAGATCATGTCTTCCATTCTTGAGAAAGCCAGCGCTTCATCCGGCAAGCTCAGTAAGACCATCAATACAATCCATTTTAATTTTTCCAATGAAATGTCTTCATCCTCCAATGCCATGGCGCGATCAATGACAATCTCTCGATTAGCGGAATTTAGTATGCCATTTGTTTCGAGAAATATTAAAAGATTTTGGCAGTCAATATCCAGTTTAGCTTGTTCCTGACTGCAAAAAATACGAAAATTAGGCGTCAGTGAGGGCGCTATTGGGTTCTGCAAACTCAAGGATTCCAGCCAATTGAACGCTTTGGTCACTTCGGGCTGTTCAAAACCGGCTTCCAAAAGCTCGGTGCGCACAGCGTCGCTGTCGATAAAGTCGCCAAACTCTTCGTCATCCATATAGTTTTCGAACAAATAAATCAGCACATCAAAAATATCTTCTTTCATAGTCACTTCTGTGTAGTACGCATATAACCGCCACCGGGAGCGGATGTAATATAGCTTTGTAATTCTAAAAGCAGTAGCATTGAAGCAATGATTTCAACGGATTGCCCTGTTTGGGTTACTAAATTATCGACAGATGTCGGGCTGTAAAGTATAAGATTCAATAATTTTTGTTGCTCTAGGTCAAGTATTGATTGCGATTGTATGGCCTGTATTTCAGTAACGCATTGATTATATTGACCTAGCTCTTCGAGAATATGCTGCGTTGTTTCGACCAGCTTGGCACCTTCGCGGATAAGCGCATTACAGCCTCTAGCAAGAGGATTATGAATCGAGCCGGGTATCGCGAATACTTCACGGTTTTGTTCTAAAGCCATTCGTGCAGTAATCAAAGAACCACTTTGTTGTGCCGCTTCGACCACCAGTAAGCCTTGACTTAAGCCACTGATAATACGATTACGGCGCGGAAAATGGTTTGCTTTTGCGGTGGTGCCGGGCGGAAACTCTGACACCATTGCACCCGTTGCGATAATATCCGTGGCCAGTTGTTTGTGGCAGGCGGGGTAAATACGGTCTAGCCCCGTTCCTGCAACCGCAATGGTAAAGCCGTTCGCATCCAACGCACCCTGATGACTCGCCGCATCAATACCCAATGCCAAGCCACTGGTAATTGTAAAACCCACTTGCGTTAATGTGCCTGCAAAGTCATGAGCAATTCTTTTACCATCACTGGTTGGGTTACGGCTACCAACAATGGCTATTTGCGGCGATTGTAACAAGTGTACATTGCCGCGTACAAACAAAATCGGTGGTGGGTCAGCAATTTCTTTTAATTGTGCAGGATAGGCAGCATCATTTAATGTAATCGCCAAATTAGCAGGATTATCTAACCAGATTAAATCACCGCTAATACTGTCCCAATTGGGCTGTCTGATAGCATCAATACTGCGCTCAGCTAAGCCAAGGCTTTTAAGTGCTGCATAAGATTCGCTAAATAGCTGTTCTGGCTGTAACGTTTCAAGAACTTTAAGAAACGTACGGCAACCTACGCCTGGCGTGCGTAATAGCGCCAGCCAATAGCGTAAGGGGCTTTCATTGGAGGGTGTATGATTATTCAGGGTACTTTTACTTTATCTAAAACGTGAATAGGTTGCGATGCTTGCATAATTAGCGCGTAACTAACGCGTTCAAAGGCTCTAAATACCATTAAATTACCAGCAAGTTCGTCTGGAAGCTGCACAGGCACGTCTTTATCTTCAGCGTAAGGATCACTGATTAGTTTACCACGTTGCACAATATCCAGTACATGCCCAACGGCTAAACCATCTTGCGCGCCTTTATTTAAAACAACAATATTATATTGACCAATTTGTGAAACGCCGCCCAATACTCCAACAATACTGCCATTAACCGGTTTCTCCGGTGGGCGTGGGAAATAATTAAGCGTAATATCACCTGCCGCACCCGGCATTAAACGATCACCACTGCGGATTTCGCTGCTGGCTTTATTAATTAACAGCGTGGCAGGATCACCGGCTTTTTGTAACGAGGCATCCGCAATAAACTCAGCTTCATAACCCAATGTTTCGTTATTATCCGGATCAACATACGCATGCCCTTTGCGGTAAATGGTGTAGTTTACGTTTTCAGACTCCGGTATAGTGCGCACATAAACACGATCACCCGCACCCGCAACGAGGTGCTCACCCGCAAAGCTCAAGACATAAGGTGCGATATCCAGCTCATGTTCACTGACTACTTTTGGTGAGGATAAATATTGATCTATCGCCGTCGTTGGTAATATCTTAATCGCTTCAGCGATGGAGGTTTCACGAATTTTTGGACTGAGTTTTTCGTACCCCGGACTGAGTTTTTCATCGCCGTCAACTGATACACTTTTACGCTGTGCAACGCTAATTTGCGGTTTACCATTCACCACTGAAAACGCCAAAACATCACCTGGGTAAATAAGATTAGGGTTTTTAATACTCGGATTCGCTTTCCACACCCGCGGCCACTGTGCGGGCTTTTTAAGAAATTTACCGGCAATATTCCACAGCGTATCCCCCTCGACAACCAAGTATTGACTAGGGTGCGAAGGATTAAGGTTAACCTCGTCAGCGATAGCGCTCATACTGAAAATAAGCGGGATAAGCCATCCCAAAGCGGTGCGTCGTAATACCATACAAAAGTCCTGTGCGTGATGGGTTAGGTTGGTAACAGCCAGAGATTGCTGCTTGAATTTTTTGATAAACGCCACCATAAAATAGCTGATCAGGATAGGAAAAAGTGCGGCGTGTTAATGCTGTTCAAGGTAAAATTACCGCCCCATAAAGGGGATTAATGTAATAAAATCCATGAACTATTCAGCTATTTTAATTTAAATCGCATGCAAAGTTTAGATGAATTCAGTTAGAATTCTAGTCTTTAACCATTATAGCGGAGAGATCGGTGGGAATTTTAACAATTCTTGAATTTCCAGATGAACGGTTGCGTAAACAAGCAGCCAAAGTCAGCAGTGTTGATGATAGCATCAAAAAGCTGGTCAAGGATATGTTCGAAACCATGTATGAGGCTCATGGAGTAGGGCTGGCCGCAACGCAGGTCAATGTCCACAAACAAGTCATTGTCATTGATACCAGTGACGAAAGAAACGAGCCGTTGTGTTTAATTAACCCGGTTATCCTGTCACGTAATGGTGAAACGGAGAGCAATGAAGGTTGCTTGTCAGTGCCCGGTTTTTTTGAACCCGTCATTCGTACCGACATTATTCGTGTACAAGCCTTGGATGCAGAAGGACTGGTCATTGAAATAGATGCAGAAGGACTGCTCAGTATTTGTATTCAACACGAAATGGATCATTTACTGGGAAAATTATTTGTAGATTATATCTCAGCTTTTAAGCGCCAGCGCATTAAAAAGAAACTGGAAAAAATTCATAAAATGGAACGTTAACAAACGCATGAATATTATTTTTGCCGGAACGCCTGAATTTGCGGTTCCCACCTTACAAATGCTGCTGCAGTCCGAACATCGCGTGTGCGCGGTGTATACCCAGCCAGATCGACCCGCTGGTCGTGGACGACAATTAACCCCCAGCCCCGTTAAAGTGCTGGCTTTGCAAGCCGGTATTCCGGTATTTCAACCAGAAACCTTAAAAACCCCGGAAGATTTAGCGCAATTAATCGCGCTCAACGCCGATTTAATGGTGGTCGTGGCATTTGGCATGATACTCACACAAGCCGTGCTGGATGCACCCGCACTGGGCTGCATCAATGTGCATGGCTCAATACTGCCACGCTGGCGGGGTGCTGCACCCATTCAGCGCGCAGTGATGGCGGGTGATACCGAAACCGGCGTAACCATTATGCAGATCGTGCGTAAATTAGATGCGGGCGACATGTTGCATAAAGAAATCTTAAGCATTGGCGCGCAAGATACCTCTAGTGATGTACACGATCAATTAGCCATACTGGGCGCTATTGGCTTAGAAAAAGTCCTTTCCCAGCTACAAGCCGGGACAATACAGCCAGAACCGCAAGATGAAGCCTTGGTAACGTATGCCGAAAAGCTGAACAAACAAGAAGCTATCTTAGACTGGACGCAATCGGCATTACAGTTATCCAGACAAATACGTGGCCTGTGTTCTTGGCCCGTTGCGCAATCGCTGTGGAAAGGGCAGGTAATGCGCATCTGGCGGGCTCATGAAGTACAGCGCGATGGAAGCAGCGTACCGCCGGGTAGCGTGGTGCGTGATGCGCATGCGTTATTAGTGGCTACCGGCGATGGCTGGCTTAGTTTGGATGAAGTGCAGTTACCCGGTGGAAAACGCTTGAGTATCAAAGACTTTTTAAATGCACATGCTGTTGATGGCGAGAGGTTAGGGTGATGGCATCTGCGATACAACACACAGTTATTGCTTTACCATGAATTCACGCGCGGTTGCCGCTAGCGTATTACAACGGGTATTGCAGGACAAACATTCTTTAACCGCCGCATTGGATGCGGTATTGCCCAGCGTCACCGTGCTGCAAGATCGCAGCTTTATTCAAGCACTTTGCTACGGTGTTGTCAGGCATTACGCGGAACTGGATTTCATTTTAAATACACTGTTAAGCAAGCCATTAAAAGCCAAAGAAGCCGAAGTGAAAGCATTAGCGCTCATGGGTTTGTATCAACTTAAATATATGCGTGTTAAAGAGCATGCTGCCGTGTCTGAGACCGTTTCAGCAGCGAAGCGACAACCCTGGGCAAAAGCCTTGTTAAATGCCGTATTCCGGCGCTATGGCCGCGAACGCGAGGCGTTAGATGCCCTAGCAGAGGCAAATCCGTCGGCAAAATATAATCATCCCGATTGGTTAATGGCGAAAATCCGGCACGATTGGCCAGAACACGCCGAGCAAATCTTACAGGCCAATAATCAGCCGCCGCCCATGGCATTGCGCGTTAATCTTACGTGTTGCAGCCGTGACGCTTATCAGGCGTTATTAACCGCAGCCGGAATTGAGGCGGAAGTAGGGCAGTTTAGCCCCGCTGCACTTATTTTAAAACAAGCGGTTTCAGTGGGTGAACTGCCGCATTTTGAACAGGGCTGGGTGTCGGTGCAAGATACCGCCGCACAACTCGCCGCGCAGGTGTTAGATGTACAGCCGGGACAGCGCGTATTAGACTTATGCGCCGCGCCGGGCGGGAAAACCTGTGCGATTTTAGAAAGACAACCCGCATTGAAAGCCATGTGGGCGGTGGATATTGATGCGAATCGCTTATTGCGCGTACAAGAAAATCTGCATCGCTTAAGGCTGTCAGCAGAGCTGCGCACCGGTGATGCCTTAGCTGTTACTGACTGGTGGGATGGGCAATTATTTGAGCGAATTCTAGTGGATGCGCCTTGCTCGGCATTAGGGGTTATTCGGCGGCATCCTGACATCAAAGTATTGCGTTTAGCCGAGGATATTGACGCGCTGGCCGCCTTACAGCAGCAAATAATAGCAACCGCTTGGGGCTTGCTCGCGCCGGGCGGCGTACTGGTTTATGCAACCTGTTCGGTATTAAAGCAAGAAAATGAGCAGCAAGTCAGCGCATTTTTAAGCCAACACCCCGATGCAACAGAATTAGCCATTGATGAACCGTGGGGAATCGCCGTGTCGGCGGGTCGGCAAATAATAACCGGTATGCACACGATGGATGGGTTTTATTATGCGCGACTGCTTAAAAAACCGGATTAAATCAGCCACTTTACGCACTAACTTAACCTGCGAAACGCAGGATAACAGACCCTGTTCGCGCATGGCTCTACGCGCTGACCACGAACGGGCAGGGTGGTCTCGTCTTAAGGTGTTACGTGTCTTTTCTTTCATCACCTGCCTGTGTTTGTTTAGCCTCGTGCCGTTAAGCGTATCCGCGGCAAACATTAAACAGGCAGACGTGGAATTACTCGGTGATGCCTATGTTTTAAATGCTGAACTGGACTATGACGTGAGTCCGGCTGCCAAAGAAGCGCTATTAAAAGGCATCGCCTTATCTTGGCGCATCGGCATTATAGTAAAACAACAGCGGTATATCTGGGATAAAGAAATACGGCGCATCATTCTAGGCTACCAGATTCGCTACTTTCCATTATTGAATGTTTACCGCGTTAAAGCGGAACACAACGGCCAAATAAATAACTTTTCATCGCTGTCCGCCGCCTTAGATTCCATTGCCAGCATGCACACATTCAAGTTAATTGATAAGGCGCAATTACACGCCGATCAACACTATGTGGTGGCGCTAAAGATATTCTTTGACCGTGAAGCGCTGCCCATCCCATTACGGCCTTCCGCGTATTTTGATGCACAATGGGCGCTGTCTAGCGATTGGTTTACGTGTTTGCTGGGGGGATGAAATAGAAAAAACCTAGCGGAATTTTGTCATCCACTAGGTTTTTATTATGCGAAGTTATTTCATTTTATACTATATGCTGCAATTGAATATAGGCTGGTGTCTTTGTTTTTTACCAAGGTAATATTGTAGTTATTGCCATATGCCAATACAGTTGGAATTATCACCGAATTATTGAAATACTGAATCACTGTCGAATCAGGGCAAGTCCCAGCGGTAATTGGATGAGCTTCTATAAGCTGAAAATTGTCATTTCCTTGATCGGTCAGTTTTGCAAAATAGTGCGTACCAGCAACTAGAACATCCTGCATAATAAGTTCATGTGACCAAAAGTTATACGTCACGTTAGGATGGCATAAAGGAGTCAACGACACCGAATTGTTAGGGGTCGCAGTAAACCCAGACTTATCGATTGATATGCTAACGTAAGGTCTTCCATTGATATAATTGACACTGTTATTTTCTTTAGTTGTAAAGCCCGTAACTATTTCATTATTGTTAATGCCGCCAACAGTAACTTTGCCATCGGTTGCAGGAAGATCAATTGCAATATAGTTACTCCCGCTGTAAATAAAGTTGATGGCGTTGCTTTTTCCAATTATTTCACCACGATCATTGATACCTGTTAACGTACTGACAATGCTAGAATCAGCGTTTGGATAATTGATTCCTGCATGGTAGATGCCGTCGTAATAAAAATTACCCTGGTTACCAAGATAATATGAGCCATTTACGATATTAACCTCTGTAAACGATCCAATTATTTGTTCATTACTGTTAATACCTGTAAGCGTTGTTAATGAATTTGGGAAGTTAATTACTTTATAAACTCCACCGTTGTATACAAAACCATGAGGGCCTGATGTATCATTAAAAGATCCTACTACTAATCCGTTATTGGCAATTCCAGTCGCACGCGAATTAGGAATATTAAGTGGGATAAAATTGTTATTAATGTAAACGAAAGCATGATTATTTGAGCCGTCAAAAAAATAACCGGATATTTGCCCGCTATTATTTATACCCGTTAAATAGGTTTCAGTTGCGTTGGGAGAATCAATAGTCGAGTAATCACTGCCATCATAAATAAAACCATGTGTACCTGTAGTATCAATGTAGTATCCAGCTACCTGTTTATTATCATTAAGCCCACTCGGGAAAGTTCCTGCTGTTGCCTTAGGGTGACTCAAAGTAGCGAAGTTATAGTCTGCATGACTTAAAGGAGCTATTGTCACTAGACTTGCTATCAAGAGCGGAGCTAGAAATTTTTTCATTGAAACCTTTTAGTGGTTTGTTAGTTTATTACGCATTATTCAAAAACGCGAGAATATGCGTGGGTAGTACTGTCTATTTGTACCATGTAAGGTACTTTTTACCTATTATGTTGGGTAAGTTTAAGTATTGTCAGTACAGTGCCATGCGTTTTTAGCGATAATTCCTACCCCTACATAACTTCGCATAATGTATATTATGTTAAATT
>JAPLRW010000256.1:3928-25522 GCA_026398935.1 Methylococcales bacterium | reverse complement strand
TTCATCATAGCCAAGGCGTAGTGCAATTTTCGATGGGTTATCCTCGGCAAAACGTTGTAAGCGTTCTTCAAATACTTTTTCACCACTGCCTAAGAGCACCAGCTGTAAGGGCATGTTGAGCATTTCCGGTAAACAATCCAATACCATATCGATACCCTTTTGATCAACCAAACGACTGATTAAACCAAAGACCGGTAATTTAGGGTCAACAGGTAAATGCATGGCTTCTTGTAAAGCGGCTTTATTGAGCCGCTTTTTATCCAAGCTGTTTACCTGATAATGTCCTGGAATATAGCTATCCGTTTCGGGATTCCATTGGTCTAAATCAATGCCGTTGATAATGCCGGTTAAATGTGCCTGACGATAGTTGAGCAAATCCTCTAGTCCATAACCAAATTCAGCGGTTTGAATTTCCTTGGCGTAGGTTGGACTAACCGTGGTGATATGGTCAGAAAATGCCAGCCCCCCTTTAATGAACGACAGTTGATTATGAAATTCAACGCCACTGGGGTTCCATAGTCGCCCAGGCAAATTGAGCTGATGATAAGTCGCTACTGGGAATATGCCTTGGTAAGCCATATTGTGGATAGTGAATACCGTTGCGGGACGACGAACTTCCAAGGAGAGTAATGCCGGTGTTAAGCCGCTTTGCCAATCATTACAATGGACAATATCCGGCTGCCAGTCTAAGTGGGCGCGGTTAGTAGCGATCTCAGTGGCAACCCTGCAAAACAAGGTGAAGCGTTCAGCATTATTTGACCACGCTTCACCGTGAATATCGACATAGGGATTGCCTGGGATATTGAAATAGCTAGGATAATCGACTAGCCAAACAATAACATTACTGCCTTCCATGCGGGTTTCTAATATATTAACATCGCAGTTGTTAACCCGAACCGTGCAGCGATAGTAAACCTCCTGAGTGGTTTTAATCGCTTGATAGAAGGGGACAAGTAGACGAATGTCTTGACCCAGCTCGGCCAATGCTTTGGGTAAACTGCCAGAAACATCTGCGAGTCCGCCGGTTTTAATCAGCGGATGTGCTTCACTGGTCACAAAAAGTATTTTTTTCATAGCGTTAATGGCGGTTGCTTTTATTATTGTTTTAATACGATTGCACCCAGTGGTGGCAAGGTTAGGTTAATGCTGTGTGGATGGTTCATCCATGCGTCAGGGCTGGTTAATACCATACTGTTACCGACATTACTGCCATCATAGTAGCTGGAGTCTGAGTTAAAAATCTCATGGTAACGGCCTGCTGTGGGAACGCCAATTTTATAGTTTTCCCTTGCAACAGGCGTGAAGTTAAGCACGATGATTAAATCTTCGTGCTCACTTTTACGGCGATAACTGATAATGGATTGATCAACGTCATGGCAGTTAATCCATTCAAAACCTTCATAGGAAAAATCATATTGGAATAACGCCGCTTGCGTTTTATATAAATGATTAAGATCTTTTACCAGTGTTTTAATGCCGCTATGATGCGGATAATCCAGAACGTACCAGTCAAGGGCATGATTAGAATTCCACTCAGTACCTTGACCAAATTCACAGCCCATGAATAATAATTTCTTACCGGGATAGGTGAACATAAACGTATACAGCAAGCGTAAGTTTGCACAGCGCTGCCATTCATCGCCGGGCATTTTGCTCAGTAATGAGCCTTTGCCATGGACGACTTCATCGTGCGAAAACGGCAGGATAAAGTTTTCGGTAAACGCATACAGCAAACCAAAGGTGAGTTGGTCGTGATGGTACTTACGATGGATAGGTTCTTGTTGCATGTAGCTCAGCATGTCATGCATCCAGCCCATATTCCATTTCATCGAGAAGCCTAAGCCGCCTGTCCAGGTGGGGCGCGTGACTTGCGGCCAAGCAGTCGATTCTTCTGCCATTACCACAGAGCCTGGGTGCTCTGAATGTGTGACGGCATTCAGTTCGCGGAAGAAATCGATGGCTTCCAGATTTTCGTTACCGCCGTACTGATTTGGAATCCAGTCGTGGTCTTCGCGGGAATAATCCAGATACAGCATGGAGGCCACTGCATCGACTCTTAAACCATCCAAGTGGTATTCTTTTAACCAAAATACGGCACTGGACAACAAGAAGTTTTTGACTTCATTACGGCCATAATTGTAAATCAATGTGCCCCAGTCCCGGTGCTCACCTTTGCGAGGGTCTTCATGTTCGTATAACGCACTGCCGTCAAAATTCGCTAAAGCAAAGCTGTCTTTTGGAAAATGCGCGGGCACCCAATCCAAAATAACGCCGATGTTATTTTGATGGCACGTGTCAACAAAATACCTGAAGTCATCGGGAGAACCGTGACGGCTGGTTGGTGCAAAATAACCCGTTGCTTGATAACCCCATGAAACGTCTAAAGGATGTTCGGTAATAGGCAGTAATTCAATGTGCGTAAACCCCATCTCTTTAACATAATCAACCAGCTGTACAGCTAAATCTCGGTAGGTTAAAAAATTTCCGCGATCATCGCGTTGCCAAGAACCTAAATGTACTTCGTAAATCGATATGGGACGGTGCTGCCAATCGAACTGCGCGCGCGCATTCATCCATTCATTATCTTTCCAAGCGTAGTCAGTGTCGGCTACGACTATACTGGCGGTCAGTGGGCGAAATTCAAAGCGCTGCGCATAAGGATCTGTTTTAACTAATATTTCTTGTGATGCACGGTTGAGTATTTCAAATTTATACAGACAACCGTCGGTCAAGCCCGGCATGAAAATTTCCCAAATACCACTGCCACCGAGACTGCGCATGGGATTGCAGCGGCCATCCCATTGGTTAAATTCACCCACGAGGCTTACACGTTGTGCATTGGGTGCCCAGACGCTAAACAATACGCCATTGATTTTATCCACCGTGTGGATATGGCTGCCCAGTTTGTTGTAAATATGCCAATGTTTACCTTCGCTGAATAGGTGTTGGTCAAATTCAGACAGTTGTGTTGAAAAGTCGTAGGGGTCATAGTCACTATGGCTTGCACCGTTTTTATCTACCCAATCCAATTGATAATGTGCAGGAATTAGTATAGAGTCAACACAAGCTTCGAAAACATCAGTGTCTGGAATTCGTTCCAGGGGTAGTTTGGGGTCTTTTAGGCTGACCGTTTCTGCGTAAGGCAGATAAATGGTCAGGTAAGTGGCTCCATTTTTGATATGTTTACCCAGCACTGAGAAGGGATCGTGATGTTTTGCTTGGCTGATGAGAATTAAATTACTATCAAGACTATCTTTTGATGGTTTTTTCACGTTAGTATGCCCTCAGTTGTAGTAAAATTTTGCTGTTAAAATAGATGTTACCAAATAAAGATACAGTTAAGTAGTCCTATTTATTATCAGGGGATAAAAAATGAAAATTGAAGACAATCCACACTATGATCATTATGTCAGTCATTTAACGCGTAATACTATTGCCTTAATTCTGGCAGGGGGGCGGGGATCGAGATTACATCAGATGACTGATTGGCGCGCCAAGCCAGCGGTGCCTTTTGGTGGTAAATTTCGGATTATTGATTTCCCTTTATCAAACTGTATGAATTCAGGTATCCGTAAAATTGCCGTTTTAACGCAATATAAATCCGATTCGTTAATTCGTCACATCCAGCAAGGTTGGGGGTTTTTACGCGGTGAGTTTGGTGAATATGTCGATATAATGCCAGCTCAGCAGCGTTTGGATGAGAATTCTTGGTATGCCGGTACAGCGGATGCTATCTATCAAAACCTTGATATTTTGCGCAGTCGCAAACCTGAACATATTTTGATTTTGGCGGGTGATCATATCTATAAAATGGATTATGGCGCAATGCTGGCCGACCATGTGGCTAATAAAGCGGATTTAACCATTGGCTGTATTGAGGTTTCTCTTGATGAAGCGTCCGCTTTTGGGGTTATGGATGTGGATGAAACGCGCCGCGTTAAAGCATTTGTTGAAAAGCCTGAACACCCACCTAAAATGCCCGGTCGTGAAGATACGGCGTTGGCTTCCATGGGTATCTATATTTTTAATGCGGGCTTTCTTTTTGAGCAGCTCATTAAAGATGCCGATACCAAAGGATCAACGCGTGATTTTGGCAAAGATATTATCCCCGCGGTCATTGATAAATATCGGGTTAATGCGTATCCATTTTTAGATATGCAAAACTCTGATATACAAAGTTATTGGCGTGATGTCGGTACAATAGATGCCTATTGGTCTGCAAATATGGAATTAATAGGGGTTAATCCTGATTTAAATTTATACGATAAAACCTGGCCAATTTGGACCAATCAAGAACAAACACCGCCCGCAAAATTTGTATTTGATGATGAAGATAGACGCGGGTTAGCTATTGACTCAATGGTTTCCGGCGGATGTGTGGTATCAGGTGCCAAAGTTAAGCATTCATTGTTATTCTCCAACGTACGCGTCAACTCTTATAGTTCGGTGGTAGATTCGGTGGTTTTACCTGAAGTTACTATTGGTCGGCATTGTCGAATTTCTAAGACAATTATTGATAAAGGGTGCAATATACCTGAAGGAACGGTTATTGGTGAAGATCCTGTTGAAGATGCCAAGCGGTTTCATGTTAGTTCCGGAGGTGTTGTATTAGTAACCCCTGATATGCTTGGGCAAGCACGTCATTATGTGCGTTAAATAAAGTGTTTTTTAGGTAATAAGTGACTTTGAACAATACACGGATGTTAATTCAATAGCTTGTTACCCCCTTTTTAAGAATACCAGCCTGCTTATCTTTCTTTTTAGTTAGGCAGGGCGATGAAATCCTGCCAACTTACATGTGAGAAATAGTGTGGCCAAAATAAATAGTGATTTAAATAAACGCCGGGCGGGTGTTTTATTGCATATTACTTCTTTACCCGGTAAAGATCAGCAGGGTGATTTGGGTGAAGAGGCCTTTCGATTTATAGATTTTTTGCATAGAGCGCATATTACCGTGTGGCAAACCTTGCCACTCGGTATGCCGCATGGCGATGGATCGCCCTATCAATGTTTATCAGCAAATGCGGGGAATCCAAGCTTGATTAGCGTGGACAATTTGCTAAAGAAAGGTTGGCTAAGTGCTGATGATTATCAGGAAAGGGAGGGTAGTATCGGCGATGGGGTTACGTCCAAGCGTTCTTTGCTGGGTAAGGCATTTATTAACTTTCTGAAAATAGCGAATAATACGGATAGACATGCCTTTACTGTTTTTTGTGAGGAACAGCATAAGTGGTTAGAAGATTTTTCGTTATTTCTGGCTTTAAAAAAAGAGTTTAATCAGCAAGGCTGGGTTGAATGGCCTGAGGCTTTTAAACAGCGTGATTCTCAAACTATTAGGGAAGCTCGTCGTCGCTTAGTACATGAAATAGATTTTTATAAATTTGAACAGTTTGTGTTCTTTCAGCAGTGGCAAGTTTTAAAGCTGTATGCACATCAGAATGGCGTGTTACTGTTAGGTGATATTCCTATTTTTGTTGCATATGATAGTGCTGATGTTTGGGCGGCGCGGAAAAATTTCAAGCTAAATGATCTTGGTGAAATGACTGTTGTTGCAGGTGTGCCGCCGGATTATTTTTCGGCAACGGGGCAAAGGTGGGGGAATCCGCATTACGATTGGGAATATTTGCAGTCTACTGGGTTCAAATGGTGGGTTGAGCGAATGCGTGTACAGCAGCAATTATTTGATATTGTACGTATTGATCATTTTAGGGGCTTGGAAGCGGCTTGGGAAATACCGGCCGATGAAGATACTGCCATTAATGGTTCGTGGGTTGAAGCGCCCGGAAAAGCATTATTAGAAGCGGTTTATGCTTATACGGATCAGCTTAAATTAATAGCGGAAGATTTAGGTATTATTACCAAAAGTGTTGAAGAGTTGCGTGACTACTTTCATTTGCCAGGCATGAAAATACTGCAGTTTGCTTTTGATGGCAGCGCAGATAATCCTTATTTACCTTACCATTATATTGAAAACTGTGTGGCTTATACGGGCACGCACGATAACAATACCACCTTGGGATGGTTTAATGAATTAAATGACGATGAAAAGCACCGTGTTTACGAATTTTTGGGTTTTACTAGTTTATCGATGCCTTCTGCGTTGGTGCGTGAAGCATTAGCATCTATCGCTAATCTAGCGATTATTCCTATGCAGGACATATTAGAATTGGGTAGCGAACATCGAATGAATACGCCCGGCACTATAACGGGCAATTGGCAGTGGCGTTTTGATTGGAATCAGTTATCGGATGACAAAATTACACATTTTGCGCATTGGGTGGAATTATATGGACGGGCAGATTAAGGCGCTTTATGCTCTTAACTATGCGGAGTGAAACATGACTCCTGAATAGCTATTCAGGAGTCATGTTTTCAGTATGAGTAAGTTTTTCTGATACTTACGCTGTTTTTAAGCCGAGGTTGTTTCATCACTGAGTACATAGCGATAAATAGCGGCACCTAACAACGCACCCAGAATGGGTGCTAGCCAAAATAGCCATAATTGCGCCATCGCCCAATCGCCAACATAAAGTGCCGTTGCTAAGCTGCGCGCTGGATTGACGGAGGTATTAGTGACTGGAATACTGATAAGATGAATCAGTGTAAGACCTAGACCGATAGCAACTGGTGCCAGACCTTGTGGTGCGCGTGTATCTGTTGAGCCAAGGATGATAATCAAGAACATCATGGTCATCACTACTTCCGTGATAAAGGCGGAGAATAAGCTGTAACCGCCCGGTGAATGAATATCATAGCCATTAGATGCGAAGCCAGCAGATACGTCAAAACCTGCTTTACCGGATGCAATCAGATAAAGAACGCCGCCAGCAATAATACCGCCAAGTACTTGCGCAATAATATAGGGCAGTAGTTTGTTTGCTGGAAAGCGTCCACCCATCCAAAGTCCAATAGAGACGGCAGGATTTAGATGACAGCCCGAAATATGACCTATGGCGTAAGCCATGGTTAATACGGTTAAGCCAAAGGCGAGAGAAACACCTACAAAGCCAATGCCCAATTCTGGGAATCCTGCCGCCAGAACAGCACTGCCGCACCCGCCTAAAACGAGCCAAAAGGTACCAAAAAATTCTGCACTATATTGTTTCATGTTGTTTTATCCTTACTGTAGTAGTATTGAGTAATGCTATTTTTAATGCGTCTTGATGACATATTTTTGTATTGATTTTGCACATTGAAATCACATTGTTAACGTAGTATGTCGAGTGCATCGTAAAGAGTCTCAACTTAACATACGATGAATAATGCGTGTTCACAGTTGAGTATAGCGGATAAAAATCCATTAATATATGGTGTTGTTTACATATACGCATGGAGAAAAATGTTTTTGATGGGGCGTTTTGGGCGCTATTTTAAAGGTTTATTTCTTTTTCTGTAGGATGTGCCTATTTATTAACGGCACATCCTGTTTATTGCAGGGAACTTAAAAAAGGTTCTTGATGCAATTAACTAATCTGCTGAGGAAAGTAGTTGAATGGTTTTTGGGTTAATACTCAGTACAGATCGCCCTTGTAATAAGGCAGTTAATTCATTACCGACCATAGCTCTGCGCCATCCTTGCAATAACGCGCCATCCGGTTGATCATCTAATAAATCTTCAAGGTCTTTTCGGGTCGCTAGAATACTGGGATTTAGTCGATTTTGGTCTGCTCTTAAACGAACTAATGCGGCTAACAAATCCAGTATGGCTTCTTGTTCAGGAGTCTTCTTGGCGGATTTGTCTTTTTCATTTAAAGGAATTGGCGGGCGTTGTTTTGCGTCAGTAATTAATTGACACAGCACCTTGCCGTAGCGGCTAACCGTTTTTTCATGTATCCCTCGCACACCCGCTAATGCATCAATATTTTCAGGTTGAAGTTTTGCGAGCTCGATAAGCAGTTCATCACGAATTAACCAATTTCGTGGTCGATTTTCTTGTTGGGCAATTTCTTCACGCCAAGCACTGAGTGTTTGAATAATAGAGAGTTGTTTGCCGGTTAATTTATTTTTACCTTTTATTTTAAACCAAGCATTTTCAGGTGAGAGTTGATACAGTTCTGAATTGTCCAGTTGTTCAAAATCAGCGTTTAGCCAATCCAAGCGACCTAAGTCACTTAATTGCTTACACATGATCTGATAAATTTTGCATAAATAAATCACATCATCGGCGGCATAATCAATTTGCTCAGGAATTAATGGTCGAACACTCCAATCAGTGCGGGTGTACGCTTTATTTAAATTAATATTTAGAAAGCTGGAAACCAACATGGCATAACCAGTGTTATCCTGAAATCCCAGTAAGGGTGCGGCTAATTGTGTATCGAAAATGGGTTGAGGAATACTGCCGCGTAGTTGGAAGAAAATTTCCAGATCCTGCCGACAAGAATGGAATATTTTGATAATAGACGGTAAGTAGAGTACGTCTAATAATGGATTAAGATCTGTTAAGGCGATGGGGTCAATACAAGCAACCCAGTCTGGCGTTGCAATTTGCAATAAACAAAACTTGGGATAATAGGTTTTTTCACGTAAAAATTCGGTATCCAACGCTATCCAGGGAGCAGTTGCTATTAGTTGGCATAAAGCGTCTAGCTGTTCTGGGGTATCAATATATTGAATAGTGGTCATTACAAGTAACGGAGCTGTTTCGATCGGTTAAGGAGAGGAGGGTAATGAACTGTTTAACAGAGATAATTTTTACGCTATGTTAAATAGTTTTTTACGAAAAATACGAAGCAAATTAGTCAGTCTCGTATTCTTCGCTTTTTAAAGAATGGGATTGGGTGGAGTCGTTAGATAGCATAAGCCATCTAACGCACCAGAAAAGTCTATTGATAATCTCTAGCCAAATCTTTTAAATAGACCAAAAAATCATCTTTTAATTCTTCATGTAATAAGCCATGTTCAACGGTAGCGATCAAAAAGCCCAGTTTCGACCCGCAGTCATAACGGTTGCCTTCGAATTCATACGCCAACACTTGCTCATCTTTCAGTAAGCTGGCAATAGCGTCGGTTAGCTGGATTTCACCGCCAGCGCCTTTATCTAAGGTTTCAATTTTACTGAAAATAGCGGGCGTTAATATGTAACGACCAACCACGGCCAAATTAGACGGAGCAACGTCTGGTTTAGGTTTTTCAACAATGATTTCAACTGCACCAACGGCACCGCTAAATTCACCGGTTTTAACAATACCATATTTGTCGGTTTCAGACGGCGCAACTCGCTCAACGCCCAATATGGAACATTTTTTTTGTGCGTACAAATCGACCATTTGTGCCATACAGCCACGGCTGCCGTCTTCGATCAGGTCATCTGCCAAAATAACGGCAAAAGGTTCGTCACCGACTACTGATTTCGCACACAATACCGCATGTCCCAGACCTAATGCTTCTGGTTGGCGGATAAACACGCAAGATACATGCGGAGGAATGATGTGCTGAATTTTTTTTAATAAATCATCTTTGCTTTTAGCTTCCAACTCTTTTTCTAGCTCATACGCTTTATCAAAATGATCAGCAATCGAGCCTTTACTGCGGCCTGTGATAAAAATCATGGTATCGATGCCAGCCGCTACCGCTTCTTCAACCGCATATTGAATTAAGGGTTTATCAACAATAGGCAGCATTTCTTTTGGGCTAGCTTTAGTGGCAGGTAAAAAACGTGTGCCTAAGCCAGCAACAGGAAAAACCGCTTTAGTAATTTTTTGTGTCATAAATTCTCCAAATATAAAATCATGTCCGTTTATAGCTACCGCTATTTTGCCATAGATAACCTAAACAGAATCTTAATAAAATACACAATAGGTAATTATTCAGTCCCCCTCTTAGAAAAAGAGGGGTTAGGGGAGATTTATTAGATAAAATCCCCACTCGCTCCCCTTTTTTACCCTAAAGGGCACAAGTCAAAGGGGGAGGTGAATAAGTACCACAATAGTTAATTAATTTATTGTGATAGACGTCTTGAAAATACCAAACAATCAAAGAAGCATCATTTTTCATCTTGGCACAATGGAAAACAGAAAACGTTTTTTAACCATTAGCCAGATTAGCGCAATACTGGCAATATGAATACAGGTATTAATCCATATATTGTTATACGCAGGGAGTGGCATATTACTAAATAATAAAACCAGATAAATATGCCATATAAACACGTAAAGCGAGGCTTGCCCAATGGGGATAACCAGCCAGCCTAATACTTTATAGCAGTATTGCCAATAACGACTGATAAAGGCAAACAAGGTTACGTATAACGCTATATTGTTTAAAATTCGTCCAATCCCTAAGCGACTTTTTGAAAACCATGTTTCATACATCACTTTATAGGTGGCGGCATTACCATATGTAGCGGTGTGCCAGGGCCAATGCACGGGTTCAGGATTATTTAAAGCCAGCAGCATAAAGCCAGTTAATAAAACCGCTGCTGCGTAAACCAGTCGTTTATTAGCAGAATCACACAAATAATCAAAGACCCGTTTGTGGTGAAAGCCAATGATCATACCGTTAAAAAATAATAATTGCCAAGTTAGTGTTGGAAATCCATATTCAAACCGGGCGCTGGTGAATCGGTACTGTAACCAACTGTTTATCAGATAGACACTCCAACTCAGCAAAATTACCCAAAGTGTTTTTTGCTTAGAGAGGGCATAGAGAACAACGGGAGCAATGGCGATTAATACCGTATATAGCCCAATGATTTGGAACTGATGTGGGCCAATTTCTAATAATAAAGCTTGCTTTAGGATCGTTAACCATGAGCTGCCCGCCTCTGGAAATAGCGGGTAAATAGTAGCGCCCGCCGGACTGACCCAGTGCGTGACGGAAAAAATATTAATGGCCGGAATATACTGTAACAGCAAAATACTCGTAATGACGGCGATATTAACCGTGTATAGCTGCCACGCTCTTTTCCATAGCTTGATGGCAGCGACTCGAAAACCTTCTTTAAGCAGTCTTTTTTTGTACACAATGCCCAGTACGACACCGGACAATGATACAAAGCCTTCAGCACTTGATACCAGTCCCAAACGTTCCCACATAAGCATGCTAATAAGGGATACGTATTCAAGATGCACACAGACCACCACTAACATGACTATGCCGCGTAAAAAATCTAGGCGTAAATCTCGTCCATGATGCACATAGTCTTGCCCAGTGGTGGGCTTCGTCCTCATGCTGTAGATTTATTACAGAATGTTTTCTTCGTCATCCACATTTTTGCCACGTGACAAATAATGCGGCGCAATGCTGACTAATAATATGATAAGTGATGCAAGATAAGGAACCGCTTGTACCCCTAAAACGGCAATCCATAATTTACCACTGAAATTATCAAAATTTTCCAGTGAATGCATAAAGCCCATTGCTGTACCCAGCAACGTTAGCAATAACAATTCTTGCCAAATGGTCACTAATCCGGCGAGTAAAGGTCGTTGCTTTTCATATTTTGGCGTACGCATGAATGGCTTTCCATTGGTAAGCAATCCTTGCCACGTACCTTTAGCAACCGTATGAGTTAATGCCAATCCGGACAGGGATGCACCAATAGATTGCCAAACAGAGCAGGGAACACGTGCCTGATACAACCATAAGCTCCGAATGACTTTAAAGCTAAACAAGCCTATCGTTGGTAATAAAAAGGCATTAATCGGCAGTTCTGTATGTTCTGGGTGTGGATCTATCGCGATTAACAGGGTTAATAATAGACTGCTGCCAGTAAAGACCAATGCTAACGCATCGGAAAACCAAGGCAACCAGCCAGCTACAAAGTAATAACGTTGCGCAGGGGTTAAGACGGCTTTTTTAGAGCCTAAGAAACTCCGCCAGTGTCCTTTGATAATCTGCATGGCACCGTACACCCAGCGGAAGCGTTGGGTCATGTAGCCCGACATGGTGTCCGGCATTAAGCCTTGTCCAAAAGAGTCTTTTACATACACAGAATCATAACCCGCTTCATATAGGCGCAGACCCAATTCACTGTCTTCACAAATACACCATTCCGCCCATTTTCCAACTTTATCAAAGGCAGATTTTCTGACCATAGTCATGGTGCCGTGTTGGATAATGGCGTTATATTCGTTGCGTTGTACCATGCCAATATTAAAAAATCCTGCATACTCCCAATAACAAAAAGACTTAAAGGTACTGATATGCCGATCACGATAATCTTGTGGCGACTGTACAAAGCCGACTTTTTCGTCATCAAAATAGGGTACCATCGACATCAGCCAATTAGGCGACAAAATATAATCGCTGTCTATAACGGCAATGATTTCGGCATCGCTTGCGGTTTGTTCCAAGGCATGGTTAATCGCACCTGCTTTAAAGCCTGGCCAGTTTTCCAAGTGAAAAAATCGAAACATAGGCCCTAAACGTTCGCAATCATCGCGAACTGGCTGCCAGATTTCAGGATCTTTGGTATTGTTATCCATAACCAGTACTTCTAAGTTTGGATAATCAACTTTTGCCAATGCTTCCAATGTCTTACGCACCATTAATGGTGGTTCATTATGGATGGGTAAATGCAAGGACACTTTAGGGTATTTAAAATTAGGGCCTGGTTGTTTTGGTGTAAAAGTACGCTCACTTTTTCGATGCCAAACCACTTCTGCAATTTCTAAGCTTTCAATTAATAAAATGAACGCTGCCATGATTTGCATTAAAATTAACACCGCCCACATAAACAGTGAGAGGCTGGTTTGATATTGCTGCGCACCAATGGCTATCGTCCAAAACAATGCAGATGCTGCTAAATTGGCGATAACACCAAAAAATAACTTTCCGGGTAACTTTAAACGCTGGCGGGTGAATAAAAATACCGTCATCAATGCCGCACTGAGAAATGCCGCACCTATTGCCCAGTCCTTCCATTTTGGCATAGAAAAAACATCACCATCCATTGAAAACTTAGGTTGGCGATCAGCATTAAATACGCCCCAATAAGCCCCCACCGAGCCTTCCAGCGACATTTTCCAGGGTTGATCGAAGGCTTCAACTACATAGTAGGTGACTTTTTCAGCGGTTGCGCGGTTTAAAAATTGCCGTAAAAATTTGGCCTGATTTTCTAATGAGGCTGTTGCACGTTTAAACGGTTGTCCACCGGAAGGCCAGCCAACCTCGGTGATAACAATTTGTTTATCTGGAAAGGCTTTTTGCAGGGCGTAGTAACGATCAAAGACAAAATTGACAGCATCATCAACCGACAAGCCTTCCCAGTAAGGCAGGATATGTACCGCAATAAAATCAACTTCTGCTGCTAACTCTGGGTGTGATAACCAGATATTCCATGTTTCTGCCGTACTAACAGGTCGCCATGTGCGTTTTTTGACTTCACGAATATATTCAACAAGCTGCTCTTGAGGTACATCATTACGGTACAACACCTCGTTGCCCACCAGTGTACGAATTATTTTTCGATTTTCAGTGCGACTGATCGTCACCAAGCTTTCTATCTCCGCCCGGTTGATAGCAGGATCGCTCCCAATCCAAGCACCCGCAGTAATATTAAGATCATGTTTTGCTGCTAGGGCAGGAACGCGCTCAAGGCCATCTAATGATGAATAAGTACGGACTGAAAAAACCTTGTCCGATAATAGGGTTAAATCCTCTTCAAGTTCAGCGTCCGTCGGCATGTTATGCTTTTTTGGATCTTGATCTTTGCGTAGAGCGTTATAGGTAACGCCCATCATGGTGCGATCCCATGATTGCATCTTTAAAGGATGATTAATATATTCCCAAATGCTGAGATTAAGAATAACCAGCAACATTAGCGTAAAAACGGTGACTATTTTGGCTTTCATTTAAAAGTATGATTGAGAGGACGCAGAACGGTTAGGGAAATTGAGCATGGGTTGGATTATAAGGTACTAAGTAAAAGATTCAAGGCTAATAACAAAAAATCACGTAATCAATTTAGTGGCGCTCTTTTGAAAAGAGCGGGCGAGGACGTTTTTTAGGTGCATTTACGGGTTGCTCAATCATTTTCTTTATGAGCAATAATAAAAAAAGCCTAACGATTATATCGCTAGGCTTTTAAATAGACTTAATTTTAACAGAAAAATAGTCAGATGTTATGCAGCCAATACCACGGCCGCTTTTAATTTTTTCATCGCATTTTGTTCCAGTTGTCTAATACGTTCTGCTGAAACCTGATAGCGATCTGCCAACTCATGCAGTGTTGCTTTCTCATCCGCCAGCCAGCGACTAGAAACAATGTCTAAGCTGCGTGGATCCAATTCGGCTAACGCAGAGTTGAGTGTAGTATGTGCATGCGTTTCTGTATCATTATTTTCAAGCAATATAGCCGGGTCTGCTTCATGGGCTTGCAAATAACTTTCCGGTGCGGCGTAATGGTCTTCTTGAGCATCATCGGCGGGCATGTCAAAAGGCATGTCTTGACCGTTTAAGCGTTTTTCCATTTCATACACATTTTTAATATCTACACCTAAATTGTCGGCAATAGCTGACGCTTCATCGTGTGATAAAAAGCCCAAGGTGGTTTTTGATTTGCGTAAATTAAAAAATAGTTTGCGTTGTGCTTTCGTCGTGGCGATTTTAACAATACGCCAGTTTTTAATCACATATTCATGGATTTCGGCTTTAATCCAATGTACCGCAAAAGAAACCAGACGAACACCCATGTCAGCATCAAAGCGTTTTACCGCTTTCATTAAACCAATATTGCCTTCCTGAATAATATCCGACATAGGCAAGCCGTAGCCACTGTAACCACGAGCGACATAAACCACAAAACGAAGATTCGACATAATCAGCTCTTTTGCCGCATTAACATCGCCTTCATCACGAAAGCGCAATGCAAGCACCGTTTCTTGTTCAGCGGTCAGTCTTGACATTTGATTAACCGCGTTTAAATAAGCATCAAAGGTTCCAATAGAGACATTTAAAGGTGAAGTCAATGCAGTCGTCATAATTACTCCGTGAAGGATGAAGATTTATCTTTAGTTTAGCACTCAATTCATCAGAGTGCTAGTGCTTGAAGCGGTTCAATATTGCCGGGTTTAAAAAATAACGTTTGGGGTAACGTGGTGTGCAAAAAGGCTTAAAGTGCCAAGCATATACACGCCTAATGTTATTGCACTATTGTATAGGTATGGTTGTAATTATTTTTTAGCATGTGTTATTAAATACTCGTTTTATTTAAAACTATAGTGTGTAAAAAAACGGGTAAAGAATAATATAGTCGTGTTTTAAATGCACAATAAATCCAACCACACTATTATAAATGTAGTCTAATAAATGACGTTCTGTAAGAGTATTAATAGTCTTACTGTTTTGCTACATACGGGTATATAGGTATTTTAGCGTTGAAAATAATGATATAATGCGCAGGTATTTTATTTTTTTATTGAGATGTATAACAATGAGTGAGTTTGAAAAGCTGTCTGAAAACGAATTAGAAGTAATGATAGAAAATGCCAGAAAAGCACTTGAATTATTGCAAGTCGGTAAGCGTAAGGAAGTTATTGCTCAAATTAAAGAGCTAGCGGCATCTATTAATATGGCTGCTGAATTGACCGATTTAGATAAAAAGCCTGCACGAAAAGGCGTTTCTGTGCCTTTTAAATATAGACATCCTGATGATGCCAGTAAGCAATGGACGGGGCGGGGTGTTGCGCCAAAATGGATGCAAGACTTAATCAGTAATGGTCACACTAAAGCAGATTTTAAAATTTAAACTTCAGCTTTATCCTCGTCGTTATTAATCCCCCTTCTTGAAAAAAGCCGATTGCATAAGTTTTTGTTATACTTTGTAATTTTTGCATTCTGCACTTGCGCAAACAGTAGGCTATTTATCTAGCGGCTCTGGAAGGGGGCTTTAAAAAATCTATTTTCTAGCGTTAAATTTAGCGATATTATTTCAATAAAATGGCGCTGCAAATCATCGCTGCACTTAAGAGAATAACCCAGCCAGTATTGGTATGATTGGTTTGCATTTGTTGGCGTAATAACAGTAACTCGCGATTTTGTGCTTTTATCTGTGATGTCGTCTGTCCAGCATCTTCCAATGCTTTGTAAATTAAACTCGGAATTTCAGGAAATTGTGCCGCTAATTCGGGGAATTGTTGCGCCAATTTTTTTAATTTTGCTTTTGGCCCCAAGCGATCTTTAAACCAGTTTTCTAAAAAAGGTTTGGCCGTTTGCCATAAATCCAGCTCGGGATATAATTGCCGCCCTAAACCTTCTATATTTAACAGGGTTTTTTGTAATAAGACCAATTGTGGCTGTACCACCATATCAAAACGTCTAGCGGTCTGAAATAAGCGCAATAACAACAATCCAAAAGATATGTCTTTTAGGGGTTTTTCAAAAATCGGCTCACAAACACTGCGAATGGCGGATTCAAATTCTTCGAGGCGAGTATTACTGGGTACCCAACCTGATTCAATATGCATTTGGGCAACGCGTTGATAATCGCGATTAAAAAAAGCGAGGAAATTTTCCGCTAAATAGCGTTGATCTGAGCTGGATAACGAGCCGACAATGCCAAAATCGACCGCGATATATTTAGCCGGTAATTCAACAAAAATATTGCCGGGATGCATGTCAGCATGAAAAAAGTTATCACGGAACACTTGTGTAAAAAATATTTCAACGCCGCGTTCGGCCAGTAATTTAAAATCCGCTCCACCCGCACGTAAGCCTTCAATGTCGCCAACGGGCAAGCCATAGATGCGTTCCATGACCATAACATTACGGCGGGTGAGTTCCCAATGTACTTCTGGAACATATAAAATGTCGGATTTATCAAAATTACGGCGTACTTTGGCGGCATTGCCTGCTTCTCTGACTAAATCAAGTTCATCCAGCAAGGTTTTTTCAAACTCTACGACGACCTCCATTACCCGTAAACGTTTTGCATCCAGCCAGAATTTTTCAGCAATACGCGCTAGTTCGTACATGAGCGCCATGTCGGAATGAATACGATCTTCAATGTCTGGGCGCAAAACTTTGACAATAACATGCTCGCCGGTATTTAGCGTTGCGGTATGTACTTGCGCAACAGACGCTGATGCTAGTGGAATATCATCAAATTCGGCAAAACACACATCGATAGGTTGACCTAATTCCCGCTCGATAATGGCTCTGGCTACATCGCTAGAAAAGGGCGGTACTTTATCTTGTAATTTGACTAATTCATCCGCAATATCTTCTGGCAATAAATCTTTACGGGTAGACAGTGCTTGACCGAATTTAACATAAATAGGGCCTAAATCTTCGAGGGCTTGCCGAATTCTAACGCCACGGGGATCTGATTTTTTTCGCGCCCAATAATAGGGTGAGAGTATGGCGAGAAAACGAATGGAGCGGAATAAATGGGTTTTTAACACCAGTTCGTCCAATCCATGAAACATCAGTACCCATTGAATATGGATTAAACGCAGTATTATTTTAGGATGAATCACGGTTTACCTTGAGAGTCGTTTAGCAAGTAGGCCATCAATAAGCGTGTAAGGCGGTAGTCTATTTAGGGTGTTTTCTGCTGCAATATAGCTTCTAAGCGCTGCATACGGGCTTGTAGGCGATCATAATCATTACGCAATACATCAATCTGTTGATACACCATTTCAGCTTCGGCAGGGGCGGGTAAATCACGGGTTTCTTCTTGTAATAGCTCGCTAGTATTGAGCTTTAGTGTTTGCAGTGAATCTGAACCCCACAGATGTGCCGCACGAAAAAAATGGCTTATTTGCTGGCCGACACGGTCACCCGTGATGCTTGCCAATTGCGCGTCCAGATTAATATCCAGCGTTGAAAATAAACGTTGGAAGTGATGCCCAACCTGCATATCGCCAGCAATAGTCACTTCGCCTTGGAAAATAGCGCGCATAGGTGTCGCGCTTAATCCCATGAGGCCAAAAGCCATAGCTGAGCCGGTAAGGGTCGTATCAGGGGGTAGTGGGCTGTAATCCAATAATTGCATGCCGTCTTGAGTCGGACACACATACAGTGTTTCGTTGAACGGCGTAATGGTGATGGCAATTACTTTTCCTGCTAAGGGAGTCAGCGTAACGGCAATATTGTCATCCAATGCTAAATAACGGTTAATGGCTGCTTCCAGCACATTCATCAAGAGTGGTTTAATCAACATGGTTTAAAGTTTATAACCGCGATGGATAGCAACAATACCTTGCGTCATATTAAAATATTCGCAACGTTCTAGTCCGGCGTCTTCCATCATTTTTTTAAGTTCATCCTGTTTCGGATGCATCCGAATGGATTCGGCTAAATAACGGTAACTTTCCTCGTCCTTCGCTACGAGGCCGCCGATTTTTGGTAGTAAGTTAAAGGAGTAAAAATCATAGACTTTTTCGGTAATTTTGTCGATAGGGTGCGAAAACTCTAAGACGATGACGCGTCCACCGGGTTTTAAAACCCGATACATGGAGCGTAAAGCAGCATCTTTATCGGTGACATTGCGTAATCCAAATGCAATGCAGACACAATCGAAGCTGTTGTCTGCAAAGGGTAAGCATTCAGCATTTACTTGTGCGTAGTGGATATTACCCACCAAGCCACGATTAATTAGTCGGTCTCTGCCGGTACGTAACATGGCGGAATTAATATCAGCCAATACAATTTCCCCTGTTTTGCCAACACGTTTGGAAAATAATGTGGTTAAGTCGCCTGTTCCGCCGGCTAAGTCCAGTACATGCTCGCCGGTGCGGACATTACTGAGTTGCACGGCAATACGCTTCCAAATGCGGTGAATTCCCAGAGACATTAAATCATTCATGACATCGTACTGGGCGGCTACCGAATCAAATACGCCGCGAACTAAAGCGACTTTTTCTTCTGTGGCGACTTGTTTAAAGCCAAAATGCGTGGTGTTTGGGTTGCTCATGTTTATACCTGGAGGTTAGCGGTGTTTTATGGTGGTGTTTCGCAAACAAACTGCATTTAAGTGTGCAGTATTTATTGAATACGGTAAAGGCCCGTTCTAAAGCCAGTGCGGAATCTTATTGTTTGCTTGTGCGTGAGTGGCCGGCTTTGTTGAGTTTTTGTAAATAGTTTTCCCACAATACTGTATATTCTGCGCCTAATTTATACAATAAAGCCCAGCTATAGATTCCGCTATTATGCCCATCACTAAAGGTGGGGGATATACCGTAATGCCCAACGGGCTTAATGTCTACAATCGTCACGTCCTCTTTGCCTACCTGTAATACTTCTTGGCTTGGCGAATGTCCAAGCGCCTCCGCTGATGGTGTGTAGACGCGCAAATATTCACACGGCAGTTTAAACGTTTGTCCATCATCAAAACTGATTTCTAGCTGGTGAGAGAGGGTATGCAGTGTAATATCGGTAGGTGATGCATCAATGGATTGTACGGTTAAGCGCATGAGTATTTAAGCATGACGTGAGGTTTTATCAACCTAAATAATGATAGAGGGCGGTGGTGGGGCACTAAGTCCCGCCACCGTTATCCTGTGCTTTTTTTAAAGTATATAGCGGCTTAAGTCTTCGTCGTCAGCTAACTCATTTAAATGCGCGTTAACGTAAGTGGCATCAATACTAATGTGTTTATCTGATAAGTCAGGGGCATTGTATAAAATATCTTCTAATAATTTTTCTAACAGCGTGTGCAAACGTCTGGCACCAATATTTTCAGTTTTTTCGTTGACTTGAAATCCGAGTTCGGCAATGCGTTTTATGCCATCTGTGGTAAAGGTAATGCTAACACCTTCAGTGGCTAATAGCGCTTGGTACTGTTCGGTTAATGAGGCATCCGGCTCGGTTAAAATACGTACGAAATCATCCGCTGTGAGCGCGCTTAATTCGACTCGAATAGGGAATCGGCCTTGCAACTCTGGGATTAAATCAGACGGTTTGGTTAAATGAAAGGCACCCGAGGCAATAAATAAAATATGATCGGTTTTAATCATGCCGTATTTAGTACTGACAGTACTGCCTTCAACCAGCGGCAATAAGTCCCGCTGCACACCTTCACGTGATACTTCGCCACCGCCGCCCTGGCCGGAACGTTTGCATACTTTATCAATTTCATCTAAAAAAACAATGCCATTTTGTTCAACGGCATTGACGGCACGTTGTTTGATGTCGTCTTCGTTGACTAGTTTAGCGGTTTCTTCTTCTTCCAGTACTTTCAGCGCATCCTTAACTTTCATTTTACGCGCTTTGGTGCGATCACTGTGCATGTTTTGAAACATGCCTTGTAACTGGCTGGTCATTTCTTCCATGCCCGGCGGTGCCATGATTTCAACGCCCATTGGTGAAACGTTTATATCGACGGAGATGTCTTTATCGTTAAGATCGCCTTCGCGGAGCTTTTTACGCATTTTTTGACGTGTTGCACTTTCTGACTCTGACAGCATGCCACCCTCTGCTGAGGGCAATAAAATGTCTAAAACACGTTCTTCAGCCGCATCCATGCCACGCACTTGAACTTTTTGCATCTCTTCCACGCGAATCATTTTAATGGCGGTATCCATTAAATCGCGGATGATAGAATCAACATCACGACCAACATAGCCTACTTCGGTAAATTTTGTGGCTTCGATTTTGATGAATGGTGCATTCGCCAAACGCGCCAAACGCCGAGCGATTTCGGTTTTACCTACCCCAGTAGGGCCAATCATTAGGATATTTTTAGGCGTAATTTCGTCGCGCATACTGCCTTCGACTTGACTGCGCCGCCAGCGGTTACGTAATGCAATAGCTACTGAGCGCTTAGCATTGGCCTGTCCGATAATGTGTTTATCCAGTTCGTGGGTAATTTCTTTGGGTGTCATTTGTGTCATTTGATTATTCTCTGGACTCTGCGTCTAGCTCTTCAATTCGGAGGTTATGATTGGTGTAAATACAAATATCAGCGGCGATGTTGAGTGATTTCTCAACAATATCACGCGCACTTAATTGCGTATTTTCTAATAACGCCCGTGCAGCCGACTGCGCAAATGCACCACCTGAGCCTATTGCAATTAAATCGTGTTCCGGCTCGATAACATCGCCAGTTCCAGAAATAACAAAGGTTGCCTTGGCATCTGCAATAATCAATAACGCTTCTAATTTACGCAATGCACGATCGGTACGCCAATCTTTCGCCATTTCAACGGCGGCGCGCGTTAAATTACCGCGATGTTTTTCTAGTTTACCTTCAAAATGTTCAAATAAAGTGAAGGCATCCGCAGTTGCACCCGCAAATCCAGCAATGACTTGGTCATGATAAAGTCTACGCACTTTACGCGCATTGCCTTTCATAACGGTATTTCCCAAAGTGACTTGACCATCACCACCAATAACGACTTTGTCACCACGGCGAACGGAAAGAATGGTTGTTCCTCTAAAACTCACGGTATTATCCTAGAATGATTTAACTAAAACGGGCTAATTCTACAGGTTCTCAATCTATTTAGGGGAATATTTAGATTGAGAACGCTGGTATTGAATGACGCAGTGGGTCTAGCTTCGTCATTGTCTATTGATTACGCCTAGCGTGTGTCTTTATAAGCGATCTTTAAGGGTGAAAGGCTTTATTTACAGTTTATATATCGTTGAACGAGCTGCTTTTTCACGCGTATCTATGCCTTTGCCGCCTTGAGCACTTCTTTCCTTGGA
>JAPLRW010000256.1:0-3900 GCA_026398935.1 Methylococcales bacterium | reverse complement strand
TGTTTATGTTTTATATAAAGCGCTTTGCCCATTTCAATAAGTTGTTCTGGATTTTTACCATCCACTGCTTTTAAAAATTCACCACCGTCTTTAAAGGATTCTCGGATTGCAAAAAACGATACTTCAAATTCAATGCGTTTATCAGCGGGTAGACGCTCCTTAATGTAACGTGCCGATTTGGCAAGCGATGTCTGGCTACGACCGGCTAGCTCATTACCCTTGTTGCACGCCGTCAACAATGTCATGCAGCCGATTATCAATATAAGCGTAGATAAGATTTTCATTAAAGTGACCTCATGGTTAATCTAGGTGTTATTATTCTTTTGTTATATAACGATGTGTGTGTTTGTGCTATCTAAACATCTCATATCGATTCATATTAATACGTTGTTACTTAAGAATGTGCAAAAATAAACAAAGTAACATACTTGAAGTCATTATAAACCCAAGCCAACTGCTTATGCTTGAATTTATCCAAACCCTATTACAGTCTTACCAGCGGGTTTTAAAGAAAAACCCTAATGATCTTTCAATTAATAAACAGTATCCAACAAGAATTGAGCAATTAATTTTAGCGGAAGCGTTACTCCGTAAAAATGATTTGGTGGCGCAAAATCCATTATTGCCTTTACAAATAGCCATTATCGGCCCTACTCAGGCTGGAAAAAGTACCTTGGTTAATGTGCTATTAAATAATGAGAGTGCCAATGTTAGCCCGTTAGCTGGGTACACTGTTCACCCCCAAGGTTTCTATCATGCCACCAATTTGGAAAGTTGCAACGGTTTGCAACACTATTTTGGACGATTTCAACAACTTTCACAAACGCAGCTCAGTAAGGATCGTTACGATTGCTATTCATTATCTACCGTTAACGCTGATTCCGAGTCGATTCCACCGTGTGTTATCTGGGATACCCCTGATTTTGACTCTATAGGCTCGGCTGATTATAAAGAAGGTGTTATACGCACCATTGCATTAGCAGATATTCTGGTGCTTACCGTCAGTAAGGAAAAATACGCCGATCAATCGGTCTGGGATATGATGGCCGCCATCGCTCCGCTTAAACAGCCTACGCTTATTTGTGTTAACAAGCTTAGTGAAGGGACTGAATCCATTATTCTCAACTCGTTGCAGACTAAGTGGCAGCAAGCGCGTCCGGATGCTTTTCCTCTTGCGGTGTCGTTATTTTATCAAAAGCAGGGTAGTGTACTTAGCTGGCCTATTGCATACCAACCTGTTCTGCATAAGCTGAGTGATGGTGTTAAAAATCGCTCTTCCTCTCGTTTACATCTACAGTTTTGTCAGTATCACTGGCAAAATTGGATGGCTCCTATTGTGGCGGAGCATGTGGCGAGTCAAGCATGGCAAACGATCATTGATGAGCAGGTTAATCTTGCACTTACGCAGTACCTGCGTGACTATCTTAATCATCCGCACCACTATGAAACCTTTCAAAGTGCCATGGCTGAATTATTAAATTTACTTGAAATCCCTGGTGTAGCCAGATTGTTATCGAATACCCGTAAAGTCATTACTTGGCCAGTTAAGCAGCTTTTAAAATTAGGACGGAAAGCGCATGTCATTGCTGACAGTAGTCAAGAAATTCATATTTTAAATCAACTGGCAGAACACGTATTAATCCAATTAGCGGATCGATTATTAGAAAAATCAACGGAAACTGAACTGCCCAGCTGGTGGAAAGACATTGCGCTCGTGTTACGCCAGCAACGTCCTGTTTTACTCGGTGAATTTGAGCTGCACACGCAGCACTATCATGAGCAGTTCAAAACAGAAATTGCAGGGGCTGCACAGCGGCTCTATCTCAAGCTACAAGAGCAGCCAGTTGTGTTAAATAGTTTACGTACCACACGCGCAACAGCAGATGCAGCGGTTATCGCCATGACATTTTATGCTGGGGGTATTGGTTTACATGATTTAGTCATTGCACCAGCGATGCTAGCGGTTACTTCACTCTTGACTGAAAGCGCTATTGGCAGCTATGTGCGCCGGGAAGAAATAGCCCTTAAGCAACAACAATATGCTCAAGTTAAACAATTGTTTGCTGCCTTTTTGCAGCAAAAACTGAATACGTTGCCGACACAATTACCCACACATAACCATTTTAATATTACTTTGCAGCAATTACAGTGCGCAGAGCAGGAACTTAGCGAAAAACGCCATGGCTTACGATCATTCTGAAACATCCCTTAAGCAAGCTCAGGCTTGGGCGGATTCCGCTGAGCAGGCGGGTTGGATTACGCCTGCTATGGCAAGTACCTTAACCGATACGGCGCTTAGTCAGCCGGATGGTTTATTTAAAACAAACGCATCCCGACCTTTGATTGTCGCGTTTATGGGCGGCACTGGTGTTGGTAAAAGTTCGCTGCTTAATCGTTTGGCGGGTAAATCCGTTGCAATTGCGGGTGTAGAGCGGCCTACCTCGAAGGAGGTGACGCTGTATCACCATCAATCATTAGCGATACAAGAATTACCCGCTAATTTACCGCTACAAAAAATCAGGCTGTCTGTCCATGACGATCTGCAGTATAAGCAATTGGTCTGGTTGGACATGCCTGATTTTGATAGTACGGAAAGTGCTAATCAAGATCTAGTGCTGGAATGGTTGCCGTATATTGATGTGCTTATTTATGTCGTTAGCCCTGAGCGGTACCGCGATAATAAAGCTTGGCAGTTATTGTTGGCGGAAGGTGCTCGCCATGCGTGGGTTTTTGTCTTAAATCAGTGGGATAAAGGCTTTACGGAACAATACAATGATTTTAAAGCACAATTGCATTTAGCAGGATTTGATAATCCACTGGTCTTTAAAACGGATTGTAGCTTAACGCTTCCCGATGAATTTGCCGCATTGCAGCAATGCTTGGCTGATCTCGCAACGGATCAAACCGTGCAGCAGTTGGCCGCGCGTGGCGTGCAAGTGCGTCAACAAGCATTAACGACTACGTTACAAGCCATTGTTGTCAGTATGGGATCAACGCAAGCCTTCGATACCTTATTGCAGCAGTGGCCTACGCAATGGCAAAAAACAGCTGCGACCCTGCAGCAAGGTTTTGCTTGGCCAATGCAGTTACAAGCTAAGCATTATGCTGAACAGCAAAGTAGTGCGACTAAATCACTTAATACTACCGAACAAGTACTTTGGGATGAGTGGGCGCAGAACCGTATTAATGATGTACTGGATGCGGTAATAGACAGTGCCGATGATCTCTTGCTGCCTATTACCCCCTTAAAAAAACTACTTAATGAATTGCGCAATAAAGCCGCGAATAGCATTGCAGCAGCGACGAGTCTGGAGGTTAGGCGTTCGTTAGCCAATCCTGGCAGTAAGCTGCAACGTGTATTTTTAAACATCAGCTTGTTCTGTGAGGTGGTTCTACCCGTCGGTGCGATGGGTTTGGTCGGGTATACTGTTTTTCAAGGCTATTATCAAAGTAACTTAAGCCATCAAAATTATCTCGGCATTGATTTTGCTACGCATAGCGCGCTACTGATTGGCTTGTCCTGGTTAATTCCTTTTTTTATGCGTAAAAAACTAAAACCTTCCTTGCAAAAAGCAGCGTTAAGCGGTTTGCAAAAAGGCTTAGAAAAGGGCTTAAGCGAAATTGAGTACACTGTTATTCAGGCTATTGAAAACACTAAGCAGCAACAGATAAATAGCCTGAAAGAGGTTGATCAGCTCATTATTGCCTGCCAACAAACCAGTAAAGCGATAGATTATGTAGAGGCTGATAGCACATTAGGTAGAATGTTATCTGCGAACGCTTAACCTAAAGTCTTTAAAATCAATTGCTTTTGTGGGTTTTTATGTAAATATTCCTACCCGCCCACCGCTACTCCAGCAAACGGGATAATGCCGCACGTCGCTCATCAGACATAAGCCA
>JAPLRW010000065.1 GCA_026398935.1 Methylococcales bacterium | reverse complement strand
CTTAGGGCCGCGCTTGCCTTCAAACAAACTGTCCACGTTGTCCAGCAGCTCCTTTTTCCATTGGTTCACTTGTGTTGGATGGACACCATGCTCTTGGGCTATCTCGTTGATGGTTTTTAATCCTTTGACCGCTGCCAAGGTAACTTTCGCCTTTTCTGCACTTGTAAAAATCTTCCGTTTGTTCTCGCTCATTGTTAACCCTTTTCCATGACAGGGTATAGCTTAAACTATTGTCCTGATTTCGGGGTCCACTATATATTGCTTATGGATTAAATATGGATAATATTTTTTAAGCACTTGATTATGCACTCTAAGCTATCTTTAGTTCACTGGGTCGCTATTAGTATGTTAATGCTAGGGTTTGTTATACAAGGTCTTATGCTACAGTCTTTTTTGAATGATGCGTTTATGCGTGCATTTTGGCTGCATACCCTGAGCAGTTTTCTTTTGCCCTGGCCTTTGTGGGCCTTGATGCCTAAGCGTTTCGAAAATAACCGCTTAATACTTGTTTTGTTTTTTTTTCTCTGTTTTTGTATTCCATTAATTGCTGGTGTAGCACTGTTAATATCCGTGACAATCGGTACGCGTCATACCAAACAACCCGATATTAACAACTTTATATTGATGGAGCCGCCAATAATTCCTGACAATATTGTTGAAAATATCGCTTATACCCACTCGAATCGTCAACAAAAGAATACGAAAGAATACGGGCGGTGTTGGCAACGCGAAAAATGGACGATTCAGTGGCTATTCCCATTTTACAGATTGCGCTGTTCGATCCCATTGACGAGGTAAGGCTGCTGGCTTACTCGATGTTGAACACCAAAGAAAAAAGCCTCAGCAGTAGTATTCAAACACACTTAACCCAACTTAAGCGTGAAGTATTATCTAAGCCAGAGCAAGCGGTTAAGCATCACTATATAGCGGAAGCGTATTGGGAGTTAGCGTACCTAGGCTTGGAACAAGGACAGGCGAAAATTCATGTACTAGAAACCGCAAATCACTATGCCATGTTAGCGTTAAGTTTTTTTACCACCAACGGCGATTTATATTTTTTAAGAGCGAAAATCTTTTTGGAATTAGCGCAGTATCCACAAGCAGCAGAAAACTTTACGTTAGCGCAAGGATACGGCATGTCCGAAGAAAGACTAGCGCCTTATCAGGCTGAGCTGGCCTTTGCCGAACATCGCCTAGCCGATGTCAGTTATTTTATGCAAAAAATAAAACAGTCAGGCGACAATGTTACATTATCGGATATGGTAAACCAATGGATATGACCACAGGCTTAGTCACTGTAAAAGAACCGCTTTTTGAAGCGGACATCTGTCTTATTTTAGAGGGAACTTATCCGTATGTTCGTGGCGGTGTATCCAGTTGGGTTCATCAAATTATCTCAGGACTGCCTGAGCTTAGTTTTGCACTGTTGTTTATTGGTGATAAGTCCAGTAATTATAAGGAATTAAGCTATACGCTGCCCAGTAATGTTATTAAGCTGACGGCGGTTTTTCTGGTTTCAGATGAAGATATACCCAACCCAAAGCAGTGTCCAGGCAATCCTGACGCGTATAAAACCATTAGAAAACTGCATAAACATTTTCGAGACTTTAATTCCCCTGATCTTAATACGTTATTAAACGATCTCATGATGCATTTGCATGAGCTGCATACGCTTGATTTTAGTAGCTTTTTATACAGTCGAGAGTCTTGGACTTTTATTACCGACAATTACGACAAATTCTCTAGCGATGCGTCTTTTTTAGACTATTTTTGGACGATTCGTGCCATGCACGGCCCCTTATTTGCATTAATTGCCAGCTTATCCACAGCCCCTAAAGCGCGTATGTACCATTCCATTTCAACGGGCTACGCTGGCCTTTATGGTGTTATGTTACAGACGCTTTATCAGCGCCCATACATGTTGACTGAGCACGGTATATATACAAAAAAAAGAAAAATAGATTTAGCGCAAATCGATTGGATTAATGAGTTAGATGACGTATACGGTACCAGTTTGGATAAAGATTTTAGCTATTTAAGGCAATTATGGATACGTTTTTTTGAAACAATAGGCCGCCTCACATACCAAACGGCTAAACCTATATTAGCGATAACCGAAGGGAATCGGCAGCGGCAGATTTTGGATGGTGCTGTAGCGAATAATGTCACCGTTGTTCCTAATGGCGTGGATATAAAGCGGTTTTATGCGCTTCGAGAGCGTCCGCCAATACCGCCGCCTATTATCGGATTTATTGGGCGGGTAGTGCCCATTAAAGATGTTAAAACCTTCATTCGAGCCATGCGCAATATTTGCTCGCAATTACCGCTGGCGGAAGCGTGGATTGTGGGGGGCGAAGAGGAAGATCCTAAATATGCACAAGAATGCCGTGACTTAGTGAGTAGTTTGAATTTAGAAGACAATATTATTTACAAAGGTTTTTGTAATATTAATGAGGTGATGGCAGATATTGGCGTTATTGTTTTATCCTCTATCAGTGAAGGCTTGCCGTTAGTGATTCTTGAAGCGTATGCGAGTGGATTGCCAGTGATCGCAACCGATGTGGGTGCGTGTAGGGAGCTTATTGAAGGGGGAAGTCCTGAAGATAAGGCGATTGGATTATCCGGCGCGGTGGTTCCCATTGCGGCACCTAAAGCATTAGCGGCGGATGAAATTGTGGCCTTGTTGGGTAATCCCCAAAAATGGCAATCCACTCGCGAGGCTGCCATGCGTCGAGTAGATACCTATTTTGATCAAGATTTTTTGTATGATAATTATAGACGTCTCTACCAAACGTCTTTGGCGCTCTAATGGCAGGTATTGGTTTTGAATTACGCAAATTACTGCGTAAGGACAGTTTTTTTGGGCTGATTCAAGCCTATGGGTATGCGGGTATTATCAGCTCTGGTCCATGGATATTATCCATTTTAGGGGTAATGGTGGTTGGTTTACTGAGCTTATCTTTAAAAACACCTGCCAGTGATGTCATTAGTTTTTTAGTATCAATAACCTATCTTACGGCTTTTTCATTAATTACCGGTGGCTGGTTACAACTTATGCTAACCCGCTTTATTGCGGATCGCTTGTTTGAAAATACCCCTGAGCAGATATTGCCCAATTTAATGGGGGCTTTACTGGTGACAACCGTGGGCAGTTTTGTTATTGGGCTGTTGTTTTGGCCGTTATTTGGCGATACATCGCTGATGTACCGTTTCTTAATGGTGAGTTCGCTCATTGTGCTCAGTGATATTTGGGTCTTGGTCATCATGATGTCGGGCTTACGTGCCTATAATAAAGTCCTGATGGCGTTTGCTATGGGCTATGGTTTCACTATTGCGCTGAGTTTGCTGTTGCGACGTTATGGTTTAGAAGGGCTTTTAGGTGGCTTTTTATTTGGGCAAAGTATCATGATGTTCTGGATGTTAGGTTTATTGGTACGTGAATTTTCCGCCAGTACTTTAATCAGCTTTGATTTCTTAGATAAACATAAAGTGTTTTATAGTCTGGTGGCTATATCGGTGACGTATAATTTGGGCGTGTGGGCGGATAAATTTGTATTTTGGTTTAGCCCGATCACCTCGGAAGCGGTCATCGGGCCATTACGCAGTTCGTTGATTTACGATCCGCCCATATCACTCGCGTATCTGTCTATCATTCCTGGCATGGCGGTGTTTTTATTGCGCATGGAAGCGGATTTTGTTGATCGTTGTCAGGCGTTTTATACCGCCATTACCGACGGTAAGACCTTGGTTGTGATTAGGCAGCTAAAAGTGGACATGATTGACACAATTCGCAGCAGCTTTTTCGAGATTTTCAAAGTACAGATACTAACGATTATTGTGTTAATGCTGAATGCCAATGAGATCCTGCAGCTGTTTAATGTATCCACTAATTTTCGAATGCTTTTTTCGGTTGATCTTATTGCGGTAGGAATGCAGATTGTACTGCTCAGTATTTTTAATGTGCTGTTTTATCTGGATAAACGTCACCTCATCTTGTATCTGACCCTTTTATTTGCCTGCAGTAACTTTATTTTTACGTGGTTAAGTCTGTACTTAGACCCGGAGTTTTATGGGTTTGGTTTTGCCATCGCTATATTCATTACAACGGTTACGGGGTTTGTATTTTTAAATAAAACCTTGTCACAGTTAGAGTATGAAACATTTATGTTACAAAAATAATCCCGTATCTGCGTGGTTATATTTCCTCTCCAATGCCAGCGTAGCCAGGCACATTTTTAGAGCATTTATTTGTTGCACCGCACTTAAATCCCTCCTTCGACTATACTCAGCGCGAGTGAGTGCCGACTTTCTTGGGAGTTTTGCTCAGTTCTATTTCCTATTCAACGTAACAGAGACGCAATAATGCTAGCAAACCTGTCGATTAAGATTGATTTCAAGATAAATGCTTCGCGGGGACTGTTGTTTTGGTTTTTTTTTCTGCTTAGTCCGGGCGTAATCAGTGCCGAGTTAAATGCCGAGACAGCGCCTTCAACGGCTTTTTATTATGCACAGAAATTACCGGTTGAATTGCTGTCAACCTATCAACGTGTTGTTGTCGAACCCGATAATGTGACCAGTGCAGAATTAGCCTACTTAAAAAAACGTGGGGTGAGGGTGTATGCTTATTTTAGTATAGGCGAGGTTGGGCCTGCGCGCAGTTGGTTAAGTGAGATTGAGCCCGCTTGGATTTTGGGTACGAATGCCGGATGGAAAAGTACGGTAATGGATATGACGCAGCCTGGTTGGCGGCGCTATGCCATAGAGAAGCAGATGCAGGCTTTAAAAGAGCGTGGCTTCGATAATTTTTTTCTGGATACCATGGATAGTTACCAGTTGTTTGCTAAAACGCCTGAGGCGCAACAGCAACAACAGCAAGGCATGATTACGCTTGTTCGCGGCATTAAGCAGCACTTTGGTGAGGTGCATTTGTTATTTAATCGCGGCTTTGAAATAGTGGACAGTGTCGCCACGCTTTGCGACGGTGTGGTCGCTGAATCCTTATTTAAAGGCTGGGATCCCGGTAAATCGGCATACAAAGAGGTCAATGAAAATGATCGCACCTGGTTATTTAATAAGCTAAAAACGGTACAGCAACAATACAAATTACCGATAATCGTTTTGGATTATTTACCGCCCAAGGAAAGAGCTGACGCTGAAAAAACGGCAGAAAAAATAAAAGCATTGGGATTTGTTCCTTGGATTAGTACACCTGCATTGGATTATATGGGCGTTGGGATGCTTAACCTGATACCTCGAAAAGTATTATTACTTTACGATTCAAAAGAAAACAGCCTTCCCTACAGTAATGCACACCGTTTCATTGCGACGCCTTTAGAGTATCTAGGGTATAGCCCAGAATACCTGGATATCAGTGCGCCCTTGCCGGATTTTATCCTTAAAGGGCGTTATGCCGGTATTGTTGCGTGGACGAGCGCTGCTAATGCCAGTGAGCAGCAACGCTATGCGGCTTGGATACTAAAGCAAATTCAAGAGGGTGTTAAGGTGGCATTTATGAATGCTTTCCCTTTTATTAATAATGCGGAAATAAAACAAGCACTGAATCTGGATGCCAGTGCGGCAATGTTGCAAGAGCCGATTAATGTCGACATTCGCTCACCTCATGTCGGTTATGAAGTTGCGCCACTTAAGCGCCGTTTGGATTTGTTGACGGTTGAGCCACACAGTGAGAGAAATAGTTGGATTCGTGTGACCAGTGCAACACCGGTGGTTAGTGAGCCAGTTTATACCGCTGCATGGGGAGGAATGGCTTTGTCGCCTTACCTTTTTGTTGAAACGGTAGAAAACGAGAGTTCTGGCGAAACGCTGTCACGTTGGATTATTGATCCTTTTGTTTTTCTAGCGCAGGCCTTACAGTTACCTGAATTGCCCGTTGCCGATAACACCACCGAAAATGGTCGACGGATTCTTACGGCACACATTGATGGCGATGGTTTTTATGATAAAACCGAAGTGCATAAAGATCAGTATTCACCTGAAGTGATTATGCAAGATTTTATTGTGGATAGCCAATGGCCGCACACGGTTTCAGTGATCGAAGGTGAAATTAGCGCGCAAGGGTTAAAGCCTGGGTTAAGCGAGCCGCTTGAGCATATTGCCCGTAAACTGTTTAGTCTGCCCAATGTTGAAATTGCCAGCCATTCTTACAGTCATCCTTTCTTTTGGCTGAAAGCGGCTGAATCGGTAAAGCCAGCATACGATAGGTATCAATTGTCGAAAGAATTACAGATAGACAGTGAAGAAAGGTATACCTTGCCCATTCCAAATTACCAGTTCAATGTGGAGCGTGAAGTCGTTGGTTCGATAAACTATATCAATAACCGTTTGGCGCCAGTCCATAAAAAAACCAAAGTTTTTTTATGGACTGGCGATTCATTGCCGAATGAAGATGCGACCCGTAATGGCTTACTATCGCTGATGAATATTTCTCCTAGCGGTGTGGTACAAGGCACGCACTTTCAACCCTATGCGCCTATACAAAATGAAAACAGGTATACCAATAATTGGCTAGGGCCTTTTTATGGCTATCAGAATGTTATTGAAACGTTTAAGCTGACGGATATGCCTAATCGTTTCAAGCCTATTTCAATCTACTATCATTTTTACTCTGGCGATAAGATAGCGTCTGTGCGCGCCTTACAGCGTGTTTACGCGTGGGCTAAAACACAGCAAACCTTACCGCTTTGGATCAGTGAGTACACGCCGAGACTGTATGCTTTTCGCCATGCCGTTTATGAAAAACGCCCGAATGGCTGGAAAATCCATCATGCACAAAATATCAAAACCCTCCGTTTGCCCAGTAATGCCAAACCGCCCAATGTGTCGGCATCAAAAGGGGTTGTAGGCTACAAAGCAATGCCGCAAGGTCTCTATGTCAGTCTATTGGGGGAGGACACCATTGAATTGGATGATAGCACTGTAGCGGAGTTTCCTTATGTGGATAACAGCAATGCTCAAATTGAATCATGGCAAAAGGCGAATAAAAAGCTACACTTCAGGCTGAAGGGGCATCAACCTGTTACCGTCGCTTTTGCACATTTTACTGATGATTGCACACTTAAAAGTGCCGATAATAAAATACTGCACGGCTCTCTAAGCAGTGGCCTCTACACCTTTAACTTTAACAACAATGATACCGGAGCGCTTGATTTAACTTGTGAATAAGCACGAATCTGTTTTATTTACTAATGGTAAATTGGCCATCTTTGCCGGTATTGCTTTAACGGCATTGGTATTGGCTTTTCCTGGTAAACAGTTGCTGAGTACCTTGGACGGCAAGCCTGCGGATATTGCATCCTTGGCTTATACGCGCGCGGCGTTTAATCGCCAACCGAATAATGCCGAACTAAGGTTACGCTTAGTCGAAAAATTATATGAGATTAATCAAATAAAAGAAGCGGTTGCACTGTTACAACCGTTAACGTTAGTGGATGCCCCAGCAATAGATGTGTTGACCTTGCACATTAAACTCACGTTTAGGCAATATTTTGAGGCGAAGAGTCACCGTGAAAAAAGAGTGCTTAAACGGGTGTTAACCAATAACATTCAACGTGTTAGTGCTCAGTTAGTGGATATTTCAATGCTTGATGAACTGGCAGAGCTTAGTCAGCAATTGGGCGAGCCGTTAATCGCTGCGCATATTTATCAACGTATCATCGAAATGCAGGATGCAAGCCCTGATGAGCATATTGATCATTCGATGACCTTGTTATATTGGATGGGGATTAGCAACGCTTATGCCGAGCCTGCGCTCAAGTCTAAGCCTAAACAATATTATATTGAAAAGCAATTGCAGGCGTTATTGGCGGCAAATAAAGGCGATGATGCCTTGAAATGGGCGGAGTATTACGTAAAACAGCAGCCAAAAAATACCGCCATTTTGCAAATGGGCATTGAGATTGCACAAGCGCAAAATGATGCTATTCGTGCGCGTGATTGGGGGCGGTTATTGGTGACTACGCAAAGTGTGGTTGTGCTACCAAAAGCCGATATACCCCCTTGTAAAGAGGAGGCTCAGGTGGATAAGCGCGTGTGGGAATGTCAGTCACAGTCCTCGGATAGCCCAAAAATCAGCTTGCCTTCCAGCGCCTTTATTAATTTTGTTAAGCAGGTGGGGGGCAACAATGCGCCGCTACAGCAGCAATTACAAAAGGAATTGGCGGCTAATCAATTAGATGACAGCTTGTTATGGATTGAGCAGCAACTGCTCATCAATCCCACCTCGGAAGACACCTTACGCATGGCGTGTTTATTGGCAAAACGCCAAGGCAATAAGCGCCTTTCCAGAGAATGGAGTGAGCGATTATTACGGCTTAAACCGAAGGATGTTGAGTTGCTTCAACAGCAAATTGATGCAGAGCTGGCGGTGTCTGATCTTAAGAAAGCCTTAGGTTATGCGCAACAATGGCTAAGTATCGTACCCAATAGTACCGTAGCGCGTAGCAAAGTGGCAGACATTGCGATGTGGGCGGGAGATCCGGAAGTGACCTTGGCACAGCTGTTTTGGCTTTATCTGCACACGCAGCAGCCAGAGGCACTGGACAAGACCATTGATTTGGCGACTAAATTGTTTAATCACGATTTGATTGCAGATATTTATACGCAGATTTCTGCAACACGGCAGTTGACTGAGGAAGAGGCTGCGCGCTGGTTTTCAGCGCTGCAAAGCAGTGGCCGTGAGGATGCGGGGGCAGGGCTGTTACAGCAATATGTGTCGCATTGGCCGGGACATCAGACGGTTTGGCAACTATTGGCTAAAACCCAGTCGCTTTTAGGGCGGGTGAATGACGCGTTAGAAACGACTGCGCAAATTGAGCAGCGTTTTCATGCACGTACTGACGTTGCGTTGACGCAAGTTGATTACCTGATGAAAATGGGTAAAATTCAGGAGGCGTGGCAGGTGTTGCTAAAAACCTCGGCAGGCGTTCCGTCTGATGACCTTAAGTTTTGGGACAAATTTGTAGCGACTGCTTTTCTAGTCGGCGCTGAAAAAGAAATGCTGTGGGCTTATCAAAAAAATCCTGACGTTGGTCGCAATAAACCGATGCTTAATTTTTATCTACTGGCAATGCTTCGGCAAAATGAAGATACGCCGCAATACAATAAATTTGCCGTACAAATATTTGATAAAACCAAGGAGCTTTCCACGCTATTGGATTTAATCAGTTTTAATATGCAGCATAACAAATGGGACGAGGCGCGGACTTTGCTGGCATCGTTGAGCGTTAAAGAGGCTCGTGTTGGCGCGTCAAGCCAATATTGGCTGGCTAAGGCTGAGATAGACGGACATTTTGGCGATAAAAAAATGGCGCAGAGTGACATTAAAACAGCGCTGCAATTGGATCCCGAATCGGCAAGCATCCGCAGTTTATTATTGTGGCACTTAGTCGCAGAAAATAATAAAACGGAGTTGGCGCAATTCTTACAAGAGAGTAATGGCCGTGCGCAAGCACAGCCCGCTTTATGGGAAGCTATGGCGGCAGGTTACCGTGCTGTTGGTGAGTCACAAGCCGCCATGCAGTGGTATGCCAAAGCATTAAAGCAATGGCCATCTCGTCAGCCGTTAATCATGGGCTATGCGGATGTTTTACAAGAAGCGAATCAGCCAACGAAAGCCAGGCAATTATGGCGTTACATTTTAGCGCGATTTAAACCGAGTGCGGCTAACACGGCGGACGGCAGACCGAAAGAAGATGCGTCTGCGTTTGAACGGCGTTACGCTGAATTAGTACGGCTTTATCTTGGGACGAATGCGGCTGAAAAATGGCGGCAATGGTTAGCGCAGCATCAGGGGTCGCATAATACGGATTTTTCGGAGTTCCGTATTGCTTGGTTTTTAGCGCAACAACGACCAGAACAAGCAAAGGCGTTACTGGTTAACGCAGAGCATGATGGGGTGGCGTTGCCGCCTTGGCAGCGTTTAGCGGTAGCTATGACAGATAATGATACTGTCACTACCAACGATATTCTGCAGGCTAAGGGAAGTAAGCTTTCTAAGTTAGATGAGATTTCAGCATTACGTGCGTTGGGTAGCGATGAAGAGGCGCTTAAAAAAACGACGGCGTTGCTAAATACCCAGCAGAGTGAAAGCGAACTGGAGGCGTTAAGGAAACAGGCGGCTGAGCTGGCAACGCAACGGCAAAATGGTTGGGCCGTGGGCGTTAAAACACATAATGTCAGTCAGTTGGATATTGTTAATGACACGGCTGAAATGGCTTGGTCACGCGGAAAAAATCGTTTCTTAATGAATTATCAAGATCGCTTTTACAGTACGAGCGATAAAAAACTGACCATTGCCGATACTATGCGGCATGAAAAGCTGCTGGGCATTGAATGGCATTCGCTGAATAATCGTTATCAAACGGGGCTTAAAGTAGGCGCCAATCTTAGGGATGATAAGAATTATGTTAGTGTTGAAAGTAATTTTAGTTATTTGCTGCAAAAGGGCTGGAATGCACGCGTTGAGGCGGGGTATAACGTGTTATCTACCGAAGGTGCGGTGTTCCGTTTAGCTGGTTTAGCGGATAAGTTAGAAGCGCGATTGTCCGGTGAGTTTTCAAAAAGAGAGTATTTTTCCGTCAACGCTCATGGACAGCGCTACAAAACGCGTGCGGGGCAGGGGATTGGTTATGGCTATGGTGCTGGTTTTGAAGCGGGTTATCGGGTGTTTTTTGAAAAGCCTGAAGTCGTGGTTGCGCTACATGGCAGTTGGAAGAAGAGTGTGTTAGATGACCAGTTGCCTAATGACTGGCAGGGTATTGTAGAACCCAATACCCGAATGAGTAGCATTATTAATACGTCGTATAACGACGTGGGTATTGATGTGCGATTAAAAGAAGGTGAGTTTAGGCCGTTTGGCTACACTGACCGTAGTTTTCGCTATTTTGCAGACGCGGGTGTGTTTTACAATGGATCGTCGGGTAATTTTGGCACTAAGGTTCAGGGTGGCGTAGGGACGCGTTTGTTTAAAGATGATGAAATTGGGCTGTCGGGATATTATTCCAGCGTTCAAGGCAGTGTGCAATCGCAGCCGTCTACGGCATTGGAATTGCGCTATAGCAAACGTTTTGATTAATCCCTGTCACGTGTGGCAGGTTTATTTTGATTGACTGGTAATGATAATGCCAGTGACGATGAAAGCCATTCCCAGCATTTTATTCAGCGTGACGGGTTCTTTAAAAAAACAGGCGGATAGCAGCAAGACCAACACGAATGCCAAGCTCATAAAAGGATAGGCATAACTAATATCAAATTTAGTCATCGCCGCGATCCAAAATACTGCGGCAATAAGCGTGGATGCAAAGCCTGACAGTAAAAAAGGATCCAGTATTAATTTCGCGAGAAAATAAAACTTATCCCATGCTTCGGCGGGTAATTGACCATAATGGGTAATGCGCCATTTTAAAATCAGTTGTCCGTAGACGGTAAAGAGAATCGTGCCGAAGATATAAAAATAGCCAATCATGAAATAAGGATGCCTGTGTCTGCGTGACGACCAATGAGTTTCGCGGGGTTGCCATGATATTTACTGGCTGTTTCAGTATCTTTTAAGATAATAGTGCCAGCGATCATATAGGTTTCATCTTTGATGTTAATGTTGTTAATCATTAACGCACCGTTGCCTAAGAAACAGCAATCACCCACCGTACAGTTCCCGCCAATACCGCCGCCACCTGAAATGTAGTTGTGGTCACCAATGACGGCATGATGTCCGATAATGGTGCGCGTCCAGAAGACATTATTATTACCGATACTGACAAAAGGTTCTATATCACAACTGGATAAAATGACGTTATTTTCGCCGAGTATAAGATTATCTCTGACGTAGGCTTGTTTGCTGATGAAGTTAACTAAGGTGTAACCTTTTTGTTTGGCTTTATTAAACAGTAGTGCTCGGTTACGCATCTTTTTATAGCCGATGGCAACAAACATTTGTACCTTACTGGGAGGGTATAGCTGCGTTACAACAGCAACATCAACCAGCGGTAAGCCGCAGAATTGCTCGGCGGTAATGTAATCTTTATCCATGCAAAAGGCAACGACGTCATAGTTACTTTCGTGGGTAAAGTGGTAATACATTATTTCTGCTAAAGGGCCTGCGCCGTAGATAATGATTTTATTAGACATGGTTAAAAGTATTATTTTTAATAAATGCGTTTGATAATAGCCCGCGGTCGTTGTTTTATTTCAGCTTGCATCGCAGCAATATACAAACCCAGCAAGCCCGTACAGGTCATTATACTGCTGACGATGAGTGCTGTTGCTAATGCAATAGCCATAATAGGGGTAATTAATGTGTTAAATACCAGCGCGCTTATCCCAATGGTTAGGATGGATAACACAGAGAGTAACAGCAATAAGCAGCCGACTATAAACAGCGCGTTGAGTGGCTTTGATGAAAATGAGGTGATACTAATCAGCACCAGTTTCAGCTGTCTAGCCAAGGTATAAGTCGTGCTGGCTTTGGATAATTTGCTGACGATGCAGGCTTGCTGATTAAATCCGGCGTGCGCCATGATGCCAGCCACAAATAATTTCCTTTCTTGATAGCCTGCTAGGCTAGCGACAAATTGCTTATTCATTAAGCGAACAGTTAGGGCGTTGGCGGGGATTTTAACCTCACTGAGTGCGTTGAACAGCGTATAAAAAAGTTGCCCGGATTGTTGTTCAAACCAGCGGCCTTTGCGTTGCGCTTGCACACCATAAACAACATCAATATCCGGCTGCTGCTGTAGTGTCTGCCAAAAAGGTAGCAGCAATTCTGGCGCCTCTTCAAGGTCAGAATCAAGCAAGAAAATAAAATCACCCTGTGCATGCTCAAGACCGAGCATACCTGCTTCATGGTGTCCAAAATTCCGGGATAGGTTAATGATTTTTATGCGCTTGTCACGTTTTTGTGCGATGAGAGCCTTTGCTAATGAGTCATCTGGTGAGCCGTCATTAACTAAAATAAGTTCATAATCTTGGGTTATCTGTTGCGCGCTTGACGCGGTACGGTGTAGAAACTCATCAAGGTAAGGCGCTGATTTGTATAAGGTGCTGACAATCGACAGTTGCATAAATTAAGCGGTAAGACAGATAAGGTGCGGATAACGGCAGGGAATATTGAACGTTTAGCTCTTCGTTCAGCTAAATGAGCCTAAGCATACCTCGTTGTCATTAAATTGTCCAATGTCCCAGCGAAAATCGGTGTTGTGTTAAGTCAAGGCGTGAGGGTGTGTTACGTTGTTCCAAAATTATTGCCATCGCGGAATGTTGTTGCGTAATAGGGATATTGTTTTAGTTATGGGATAATTAGCGATTTATCATTGGATTGAGGCTAATGAAACAACGTAAACTGATGATTTTGGGTGCTAGTACCGCGCAGTTGCCGATCATCTGTAAAGCGGTGGAGCTGGGGCATTATGTTATTACGGTTGATAATCAACCCAACAACATTGGGCATCAGTTTTCGCAGCAGTGTGTGAATTGCAGCACGGTCGATCAGGACGGAGTGCTGGCTGTTGCACAGGCGCTGGCTATTGACGGCATTGTCACCTTTGCTTCCGATGTGGCGACAGTTCCGGTCGCGTTTGTTGCCGAGAAAATGGGGCTATCTGGCTGTAAAGTGCGGAACGCTGAAACACTCTCCAATAAAGCCAACTTTAGAGTCTTTCAACAAGCGCATCGACTAAATCACCCCAGCTTCTGTATTAGCGAGCGAATCGATCTGTCAGACATCAAGCGTTGTGGTTTGACGCCACCGTTGATTTTCAAACCAGTTGATACGTCTGGTTCGCGGGGCATCACGAAAGTGGATGCGCTTAACAAGGAGACTTGCGCGCAGGCTTTTGCTTATGCGCAACGTTTTTCGCGTTCTGGGCTGGTCAGTATTGAGGCGTTTATTGCGGGAGTTGATGTCAGTGGTGACGGCTTTCTTGTGGACGGTCAATTGTGCGCTATCGTGACGCAAAAATATAAGCGCGGGTTTATACCAACAGGGCACAGCTTGCCCACCGATTTGTCGTCTGAGGATCAGCAGCGAATTTTTGCAGAAATAGCCAAGACATGTCTGGCGTTGGGCTACCTCAATGGGCCGATTGATTTTGACGTAAAACTGCTGGAGGAGCGCGTGGTGGTCATCGAAATGAGTCCACGTTTAGGGGGTAATGGTATTCCTGAGCTGATTCGACGTGGCACGGGGATTGATTTGATTGAGATGACCGTGCAGTATGCGTTGGGCAGTCCGTGCCTATTGCCTGACGCGCCCGTGGTTAATCGTCGCTGTGGCTCTTGGGTGTTTGGGAGTGAGCGTGCTGGTACGCTTGATTTTATCACCCCTGCCGACACCTTGCGCGAACAGATACCTGAACTTTTTGAGTATAGATTTAATTATCAACTGGGTGATGAGGTGCTGGATTTTGAGCACAGCGGCAATAGCTTGGGTTATGCGTTGTTTGATTGTTCGCTAGACGCTGATTACAACAGTATGGTTGAGCGTTTACGCACGGCAATGCAATTACGCGTTATAACCGATGCTTAGATTTTTGGAGCAATGACACACGATGAATTTTTCTTGGGCAGATTTACAAGCGATATCAGAAAACTACGGCGACAGCTTCTATTTGCTTGATCTAGCGAAGTTTCAGGCGAATTATCACGACTTTTTAGCTGCTTTTCAAACGGTGTATGCGAACAGTCAGATTGCTTATTCCTATAAGACCAATTACACACCGCGCTTATGTCAGCTTGTGCAAGGGATGGGGGGGTACGCTGAAGTCGTGTCAGGGATGGAATATGGTTTAGCGTTGCGGCTTGGCGTACCGGCTGAGCGCATTATTTTTAATGGCCCTTATAAGCAGGCCGCCGATGTTGAACGCGCGCTGCTTGGTGGCTCGGTGGTTAATCTGGATGCGGCGTATGAGTTGGTCTGGATTAAAGCCTTAGCGGCGCGCTTTCCTCAGCACATTTTTCGCGTTGGTGTGCGCTGTAATTTCGCCATTGCGACACAGCAACGTTCACGTTTTGGTTTTGATGTGGATAGTGACGATTTTCAGCGTGTGTTGCATGCTTTACGCGGCATACACAACTGTCGTATCGTTGGGCTGCATTGCCATTTTCTAGCGCCAAAGCGCAGTGCGGAAGCCTATGCAGACATCGCACGGCGCATGCTGGGGTTAGCCTTAAACGAATGTGCCTCTGAAACACTGGAATTTATTGATTTAGGCGGCGGTTTTTTTAGCCGTATGCGGCTGGATTTACAACAACAATTCCCCTATCCGATTCCAACGTTTACGGCGTATGGACAGGCAATCGCCGGTGTTTTTGCGGCGGCGTTTCCTAGTGGCAATGGGCCGGAATTAATTTTGGAGCCGGGGATCGCCTTAACGGCGGACACCATGCAATTCGTTGCTAAAATCATCGATGTGAAAAGTATTGGAGAGCGTCATGTTGCCTTGGCGGCAGGCAGTCAATACGATATTAAACCAACCTTAAGTCCGCGAAATTTACCGATGACGGTGGTGTCGGCGGCTATCGGCTCGGCGTTAGATAGGCAATGGCAAGCGGTCGATGTTGTCGGCTCTACCTGCATGGAAGGGGATTGCCTGTACAGTGCTTATGCGGGCGCTCTTAAGGCCGATGATTATGTGGTTTTTGATAACGTCGGCGCTTATACCAATGTATTGCGCCCGCCCTTTATAAATCCCGCGTCGCCTATTTTATCGCTTGATGCCAGCGGTGCCTGTGAGGTTATTCGTCGTCGGGAAACGGCTGAGGATGTTTTTGTTAGTTATGCGTTTGACTAGGATTGCTACTGCTATCTGTTTGGGTATTTGTTTAACAGCGATAGTTGAGTAATCGCACTTTTCGCGTATCCTGATTGCTGCCGCGGGTAAAAAATCGCCCGCTACGGGTGCCCGCACTATGTAATGACTTTGACAGGATAGATCATGATACCGATTAGAGATACTGCGCCCTGTAATAGTAAACCGTGGGTTACGTGGGGCATCATCGCCGTTTGTGCCAGCATTTTTGCCTTTATGCAGATTCTGCCAACGGAAGCCAGAAACGCGATTATGCTGCAATATGGCATGGTGCCGGTTCGTTATTCAAATCCGGCGTTGGCGCTTGGCTTTGGCTTGCAACCCGATGGGTTTTTATCGGCGCTGACTGGGCTTTTTTTGCATGATGGCTGGTTGCATATCTTTATTAATATCTGTTTCTTATGGATATTTGCGGACAATGTCGAAGATCGCATGGGGTCTGTGCGCTTCATGGCGTTTTATGTGCTGTGTGGCTTGGCGTCGATGGCAATGCAATGGTATTTTGTACCGGAGTATACCGTGCCGGTATTGGGTGCCTCTGGCGCAATTGCGGGGGTATTGGCGGCGTATCTATTTTTGTTTCCCTATGCGCGAGTGGTGATTTGGGTGCCGATTTTATTGTTACCGATCTTTTTTAATGTACCCGCCATTGCCTTTTTAGGCGCATGGGTCATTTGGCAACTGTATGAAGCCACCACGATTATTGTCTTTCACAACGCCGAGGTCACTGTCGCTTGGTGGGCGCATTTAGGCGGCTTTATTGCGGGCAGCGCTTTATTTCGGTGGTTTTTGTTGCCTAATGCGTCTGCCGTGGCTGGGGTGGATAAAGAATAAGGATTTAATAATATGCCGCTAATGGTAGGGTGCGGGGCTATTTCGGATATTATTTAATGCGCGTTCCTAAGGGGTGAATAGCTCGCTTTTTTCATCTGTCTCGATTGTAGAATAAACAGAACGACGCATCGACACAATGTATGCCGAGCGTCCACTGCAACTATTCGTTAGCGGGTTAAGCCATTACGTGTTTGCGCCGTGAAAAACCGATTAATCCGAGTAAGCCTGAACCCATCAGCCAGATTGCAGCGGGGACAGGTACGGGGCTCGTGGGTGTTGA
>JAPLRW010000276.1 GCA_026398935.1 Methylococcales bacterium | reverse complement strand
TAATCGTGAATTTAATGGCTTTATACCCTGTCTGTAGTGACTGTAAGCCATTGCAAGAACCGCTAATAAAAACAGTTGCCATAAATAGGTATCAGGAAAAGCGGTAGATAACGCAATTAAGCCTAAATAAAAGCCAACAAATACTTTGCGCTTTGAGGCATTAACCACGCCTTCAAAATAAGTGCTTAAGGCCAGAATCAGTAAGATAATCAAGCCAGTCTCGTGAATATCAATACGCCCCGCATGGTGTAGCGCATAAACAATACCCGCCGCGCACACGCTGCCAGCCCAGTATTGTATTGCCGTATAAAACGTTTTTTTAGCCGCTGATAAAACCGCGTAATAGGGCGCAATGGCGAGTACCGCCGTTAATAACAACATAAATAACCAGTAAAGATGACTGACCGCCTCGTAATAATTGGTTAAATACGCACCCGTGAGCGCGGCTGTTGTCTGTGCCAAAAACAAGGGATGTTTAGGGAATAATGGTAAGACATTCATGGAAATACTCCTGTAGTGTGATAGTTCCTGTTGCCATTACACGTCATAACGTGACGTAGCCGATTCATTTACGTAACGACAAACATCGCGGCCAATATACGCATACCAGCATCATCAACGCCAGCAACGCCGGTTGCCAACGAGCGTCAGCAAGTACTGGCTTTTCAAGCGCAAATGACGGGGATTGTAAATTATGTTGTAACGTTTCAAGGTCTGTTAGGCGCGCGTACGTTAAACCGGACTCGGCAGCCAGTTGTTGCAAATACGTTTCATGCAATGCGGTTAAATGCTCAGTGCCTTTCGCTGCCGAACTGCCAAACGGTGCATTTCTAGCGTTATAGCCTTCAATCTGCGACGGATCGAGGTTAGATTGACCAAAAGTAGAACGGTGCGGCACATCGTCTTGCGCGTAAAAGCCAACGGCTTTACCTTGTTGATCAAATTTAGGAATCGGCACAGCCTGTAATCCGCCCGCACCAATAATCATACCGTTTACCTTGCCTTTAAGCGCTGAAAAATCGGTGTGGTAACTGGAATTAATGGGTGGCGCTTCCTGCCCATCAGTAATAAAGATGATAGCACTGCCGCTTTTTTGTAACATATCCACTGTGCTGAGCAAGCCCTTGGCAATGTTGCTGTCAGCTGCCCAAGCCATACGCCAATCAATATGACTAAGGGCGGCATCAATTTCTGCATAGGATTGGCACACGTCCAGTGGCTCAAAAAGCAGTGTTGAACGGCGTTCGGTAAACAAGCCTAAACCCACTGTAGATTCACAGGGTAATTGTGTGATTAACTGGCGTAAGGTTTTTTTCACATACTCTAACCGGCTGATGGCCTGATCGTTTACTTGATAATCAGTCGCATTCATACTGCGGGTAATATCAACAATAATCGTAACGTTATACACCGGTCTTTTTTGTAACGTAACAGGACGAAGCCATAATACCAGCAGTGCGATTAACGCCACGAACAGGCAGCCAGTTTGATAATGCATACGTAAGGTGTTTAGTATTTTCATCGCATGCTTTTATGGTGCAGAATAACGTAATAGGTAGATTGCCGGGGCGAATCTATGCGTATAGCTTCAAAAATTAACTACGGCAATCCTCTTGGAAAACCGGGTACGGTAGTCCATAGTTGCGACTTCTGTGTGTTGGACGCGTCCTCTTCCTCAAGATTGAGTCGATCCATTTCCGGTAATAAGCGCATAGCCACTTCAAGATTGTATTTAGCATCCCAAAAACCACTATCCAGAGTTAATGCCTGACGATAGGCTTGCTTTGCCAAACCGACCAGCGGCATAGCCGTATTCATACGCATAGCTTCAACATCAAGCATGGCCTGTTCAAGGTAAATATTTCCCAAGTTATACCGCACCTTAGCCTGAAACGATTTATCGCCTTTTTCCATTATTTGCCCCAATGCCGTTAGGGCTTCATCGTAACGCTTATGTTGTTTTAGAAAATACGCACGCGCGAGGCGTAACTCAGGCTTGCCCTCATACACGGCATTGACATCCACCGCTTTCCCCGCCAGCAAAGTGCTTATCAACTGGTTCTCAGTATGGAGACTCAGCAAGGAAATGGTTTGATGGGCAACGACCATCAGACTCAAGCACAACGCCCCCCACAAACTGATGTGACGTAGCGTTCTTAGTATCATCGTTTAATCTCCACGCATTTAATGCCCAATAGCAGCGTCACTAGCAGGGTAGCTAGCATGTAACACACTGCGGATAAATCTTGCTTAGGAATCCGCTCAACATACTGTAAGGGTAAGTTTTCCAGACGGTTAATATCGCTAATCGCATTCGCCAAGGCATGGGGACTTTCAGCCTCAAATGCTTGATAAGGCGTGTCCAGACTGGAAAAAAATTGATGTAAATACCGTTCTGGCATAGCCTGAGCGTTATCATCACGGCTATCCTGCGGTTTATCGAAAATACCCGGACTGCCTGCGGTACGCAAAAAAATCCAATATAAACGTACTTGTTGCTGCTTGAACCACTGCCTCAATTTTTGTTCGTCATCACTATCAATTGCTGCTGCACCATCGGAAACCAGCACCACGATACGTGACCCCGTTAGGGGTTGTTCTTGAAAAAACGATAATGCCATGCCTAAGCCTTTACTCACATGCGTAAAACTAAGTGCTGGAGTAGCGGTTGCAGCAATAGCCGCTTGCACCGCCTGCCTGTTTTCAGTCAGCGGAATAACGAACAACGGCGAGGTACTGTATTCGGCAACACCGATTAAATCATTTTTACGCTGTGCCACAAACGCCGTTAATAAACGCCGCGCGGCGGTAGCTTTTGTTTCATCCACTTTACCGCTAGCCGCTAAACCTGCAAAAGTGTTATCCATACTACTACTGCGATCCAGTAATAACACGATATGCGCACCCTGCCCGATGCGTTCAACAGATTGCTCCGTACGGTGCAACCCGGCCAATCCTAAGACTAATCCGGCAATCGCACTCATAGCGATAAGACGTAATAACAGTGCAATGGCCAGTGATACCCCATCGGCAGGTATCATTGTCAGCCAAGGCATAGCGGTTAAACGCAAACCATTATTGAATAAAGGCAATACCGTCAATAACAAACCTGCTAATAACCAGGGGGTATCAACGGCAAGATTCATTGACTGCCTCGCTCTATTTTTTGCGCTTGCTCACAGAGCTGTTTCAGCTTGTCGACATCCAGCGCAACGGCAATCATGCCATTGCTAAAAAAATACCGATTAGAGTAATTGAAAAACCAGTCTACTTGCTCATGCATTTGCTTATAGTTGGGATGCCGCCGATAAAAATCGTGTACCTGAGTATGAAACAGCGGTCGTTGATTCAGCGTATTAAATGCATGATGCACACAGGATAACGCTTGATCCATATCCGCTTTAGACAGTTTTGCCAATTGTTGTGAAGCCCGTCTAAATACATGACGTTTGAAGATACGCGGAAGTAAGCCATATAAAGCCGCCAGATAAAAACCGCTAACAACAGCAACACACAACGCAATAACAACTCCCGTCCACGGTGTCGTCGTGCTTAATAACAGCGGTAGCGCATCAGGTCGTTTATATTCACCATTGGCGGTTTTACGGATGGATAATTCTCGTAGTGGTGATATGTTAAATGCCCACGCCGGAACGATTTGACTGATTTCTTTACCGTTTTGCAGTAGCTGTAGTGTAAAGTTTGGAATAGTTAACAGCTTAACCTCCAGTGGCGCATAAAAGACCTGATAACGTAATTCAAGTTCATAATGCCATCTGCCATGCAGTTCACGTTGTTGTAACTGCACCTGATTTAGATTTAGCCAACGATTGACCTGCCCTGTTGCAGGAATACTTGCCGCCTGCAAGGTAACACCCACATCTGTTTCAATCATCACTTTAAAGGGAATTTCATCACCAATGAGATAACCAAAAGGGCGAGGTGTTTCAAGTTTAAGGGTACTGACTGGGTCAGTGTTTGATCCAGAGCAGCCAGTAAGCAAAAGCACTAATAGCAAAACTCTCATGCAACTCTCTGTTGAAAATAACGATTGATCAGCGCGGCATTGTAAGCAGCCGTCATAAATAACGGCTCACAACCAAACGCTCTAAAACACTCCTTTAAAGCCATTTGGCGTTGAGCATAAGCGACACGTATTTTTTGGCGTAGTGCTGGGCGCATAAATAACGTACGGTCTTTACCGCTTTCAAGATCTTGCACGCTGACCAATCCCCAATCAGGCCAATTATCACACTCATAACTGTCCCATAAAACGATAGGCACAACATCATGGTTTTGCAAGCTACTGAGCAGTTCACGCAATTGCGATAAGGGAAAATGAAAATCTGACAATAAAAAGACTAACGCTCGATGTCCTGGCAAATACGGCGTAGCGTGTATTAATCCATGAGCGTTGCCACTAAAATACGCTTGGCTTATGTCGGCAGCCAAGGCTTTTACCCGTTCTAACGACTGACCTGCCGGCATGTACCAGCAGGGTTTAACGCGATCAGTACAGCCAATAAAACCAAAGCTATCACCATAATTGCAAGCCGAATAGGCCATGTCGAGTAACAACTGTACTAAAGACTGTTGTTTAGAAGACTCTCCACAAAAACGCATGGATGCCGATAAATCTGCGACCAGATACAGCTTAATACTGCTTTGTTGCTGGTACACCCGCACGGAAAAGCCGTTAAACGGATCAAGTACACTGGCGCGTAGATCAATGCGTCTGGGATCTGGGCTGGCAATAAACGGTACGTGACGCTTGAATAACTGCCCGCCACCAACCATTTGACCAGGATGTGCGCCCGGATAAACCGCACCGGATTGCCACTGTAAGCGATAGTGTAGGTGTTCGTTCATGGTGAATTATTTTCTATAGTTTCTCGGCAAAAGCGTGAAAACGAGCCATTACCTAAAGGCACTGTCAATTCGACGCTACACCTTACTGTATCGATATATTGAGCCATTAAGGAGCTGCCACCCGCTGTAATATGCCCACCAGTAAGTCGGGAAGTAACTGGTCTTTTCGATAAGAATACATCGGATTTAAAAACAGCCGATGCGTCATGCAGATACTGAAGACGGCTTGCAAATCTTCCGGTAACACATGCGCTCTATTTTCCAGCCAAGCACGCGTTTTGGCAGCACGTATCCAATAACTCATGCCGCGCGGACTGGCTCCGGCAATCAATAATTGCGCCATATCCACATCCTCCAACTGAATACCAAACTGCTGCGGTTGCTGCGTCGCCTTCCATAAAGACAACGCGTAACTGCGTAATGTCGGGCTGGTTTGTATGCCAATTTGTATCGCTTCAGCTAACGCATTGAGCTGGTAATAGGCGAGATTACTCTCCCCCATACTGGCAATTAATTGATCCGTATCGTGAAAATTAGGGTTAAACATCAGTTCATCCAAAACCTTATCAACATTCGGAGTATCAATATTAATTTCCATCATAAAACGATCTTTAGCCGCTGCGGGCAGTTCAAACGTTTCTTCCCGCTCAACGCGATTACGATCAGCAAACACTTGTAAATGTGGCAAGGCATAATCACGATTAAACGCATTAACACTGCGTTCCGCCATTGCACGCAATAATAATGAATGTACTTGTGGGCGAGCACGATTAATTTCATTAAAAAAGAAAGTCGCAAGGTTTTCGCCTTGTTTAAGTAAAGGGCCTGGATCAACTTTTGGACGGCCTTCGCGATCCAGGTAGGTGTAGTAAATAAGATCGGCAGGCATTAAATCAATACTGCCTTCAATACGCTGATAATCACCACCAAGACCCTGTGCTACCGCGCGCAAGAGTGTGGTCTTGCCAACGCCGACATTCCCTTCCAGCAAGACATGGCCTCTGGCAAAGACAGCCACGGTAATCGCTCTTACCGCAGGGGTCTGACCCAGAACAATTTGATTAATGTTTTTCTCGAACTGTAGTGCTTTTTCGCGCCAGTCCGCGAGGTGTATTTGGGTAATCATGGGCAGCGTTTAATAAAATTCGGGACGTATCAACAAATTCGGGACGTATCAACGAGGCAACCACAAAAGATTGCCCCTACCAATACCGTACTATTTAATTTCTTCTACATCGTATTCAAACTTGCCCGTTTTAGCGAAGTTTTGCTGACGCTTACCATTTCGCGCTTCCATTTCTTTAATGGATTCCGATTGTTTATTCAACTCAGCCGGATCATGTTTTGGGTCATATTTACTGCCCAAGACTTTATCGGGATAACCCGGCTTCGGTTCCCAGCAAACACCGGGTTCACTGCATTTTTGACCATCATAAGCCTGTGCCGATACTGCCAGCACCCCCATCATCACGCCTGCGCTAATTAATAATGTTGTTTTCATCTGTGTCTCCAGTTGGTTATTTTAGCCATTTGGCTTTTTTAGGATCACCTTTGTAGATGTCGCGCATCCAAGCCATAATATGCAACATTTCATCGGTATTGAGATTGACATTTTGTGGCCCCATCATGCCTTTCGCGCCACCGTACAATATTTCAAACAAGCCTTTGTCAGTTTCAGCTGCAGGATACGTCCAGTAATCATCAGCCAAACCAGGCCCTAACTTACCCTCCGCCTCATGACCATGGCAGCCGGAACACGCGGGCATATAAAGATCATGACCTTCTTGAATCGCATCTTTATCACCGTTATACGGGTTTTTACCATCAACTAAGAATTTTTTAAAACCTGGTGTATTACCGCCTTTTTTGGCAAAGCTAAAATCTAATACCGTGCCTTCAATCGCATGCCTAAAATCAACATCCGCCTGCACTGAAACACTGCTCATACTGACTATACCAGCCGCTACCGCTAATACTTTAATGTTCATCTTTGTTCCTATGGTTTAGAGTTTGTAGTGGGTTCCGGTTCATCCAGTAATGGAATGCCTTCTACCTCCAATAAATCTTTAATGTCATCACCTTGCTCATCAATCATCTTGTTTAGGGATGCTAATAAAGCCGTATCGGCCTTACGCACACCCATCGCCGTACTGAAGTGCTGAGCTACTTTTTGACCGTCAGCGCGTTTGCTGTCGTCCGCTATCAACGTCATGGCCAAGGGTACGCTGGACGCTTTCACATAACGTGCCGCAGCCGGACCCCAAAGCGCTGCAATCTCGGCATGACCGGATGACACTTCATCCACCAACTTAGAGGCTTCATACTTGATGTACTGATTACGTCTGGATTTAAAACCAACCAATTCTTGCGAATAATTGAACATATCGTAGTAACGATTAATTGCTTTCAGCATATCTTCAGCCGGTGTTCCCGGTATAAAGGCAATGCGTTTGGCTTTACGCAACACGTCACTATCCCAAGATTTCAGGTCAAAATCGTCTTTTTCGCGCGAAATAAAGACATACCCAGAACGATAGTAAGGCTTGGTGGTTAGCATCCTAGGATCGCCGACATCAACCCCTAGCGTTACATCACACAGATTTTTATCTAAAAAATCACGCACATAAAAACGTGGATCAGTCCAATATACAAACTCGACCGGACGGTTTAAGGCTTTACCGACCAAATGTCCCAGCTTGTTTTCAAAGCCCTCACCTTGTTTATTGGCATAAGGCATTTCATTTTCAGCGACACAAATTTTTAAAGGATTGCTGGTTTCAGCTTGAGCTGACGAAATATTTAAAACGGCAGCAAAACTAGAGATTGCTATAAAAAGAAGTTTTTGTTGCATGAGTTTCCTTTATCGTTAAACACTTTGTTGGGTTGCATCTTTTCGCAACCCAACACATCTATGCAATAAATGTGTTGGGTTGAAACAGCATCAACCCAACCTACATAATTAGGAACGAATATTGCCCAAAGCAAACACCATTACCCCGCCGCCTTGTTGCGTGTAATGCGCCAATTCTTTAAACGCACCGACCGCGCCTAAACCAGCGGTTGGATCTTGTAAGTCAAACACTAAACCCACACCAGGCCAGCCGCCAACACCGTAATAAATCGCGACATACTGAATACCTTTATGAGCATAAGTAATTGGGTGACCGATAACACCAGAAGGCAATTTGAACTTCCACAGCTCTTTACCGTTTTTAGAATCTAAGGCTTTGATGTAACCATCCAAAGTACCGTAGAACACTAAATCGCCAGCGGTAGCGGTTGTGCCGCCCCAAACGGCGAATTTCTCTTGGATTTCCCACTTGAATTCACCAGTAACAGAATCCATCGCCTTCACTTGTCCCAATGTGCCTTTAGGGCCTGGATACATGTTCAGCGTTGCGCCGACGAAGAACTGACCTGCGCGGTATGGCAGCATGAATGGTTCCCAATCCATACAAATGTGGTTAGTGCCCATGAAGAACAGTTTTTTGTTAGGGTCATACGATTCAATACCTTGGTTGTGATACCCCATTGCCGACGGACAAATGCCCTTGGCTTCATGATCCATGTGCGTTGAAAACTCAGGGTCACGAATCGGTAAGCCAGTTTTTAAATCGACTTTTTTCACCCAGTTGACGGTATCATCAATTTTGAACGCATTGACCAAGTTACCGTTTTCACGGTTCATGGTGTACACCAAACCATTACGATCTGGATGGGTCAGCAATTTGGTCATTTTTCCGTCAACCATTTGCTCGGATAAGCCCATGTAGTTGACACCCGCGTAATCCCATTCGTCATGTGGCGTTTTTTGATAACCAAATTTGGCTTCGCCAGTATTCACGTCACGACCCCAAATGGTCATCGTCCATTTGTTATCTCCTGGGCGCATGGTTTCATTCCACGGCGCAGGATTACCTGATCCGTAGTAAAGCATGTCTAATTCAGGGTCAAATGCGTACCAACCCCAATTGGTGCCGCCACCGATTTTCCATGCATCGTTTTCCCAGGTTTTTAAACCTAAGCCAAATTGACCGTAATGTGGATTAGCACTGTTAAAATCTTTAGATAATTTCAAATCTTCATCAGGCCCGGTGGCATACACGCGCCAAACCTGTTTACCGTCTTTAATACTATAAGCCGTGGCATAACCACGTACGCCTAATTCCGCGCCCGCACTACCAACAATGACTAGATCTTTTGCCACAAATGGCGCACTGGTTAAGGTTGAACCCATGGCAATGTCCGAGTTCTCCATTTTCCACAGCATTTTTCCCGTTTTGGCATCCAATGCGACGACATGCCCATCCAATTGATCTTGAAAAATAGTGGCTGGATAATCTTTACCCGCTGGCGCATAAGCTAAACCCCTGTTTACCACGTCGCAACACGCTACTGCTCGCGCCGCCGGATTTTGTTTGGGTTTATATTCCCACAAAATTTTGTCGTGATCATCCAGATCAATGGCAAAAATATTATTAGGAAATGGCGAATGTACATACATAATGCCGTTGACCACCAATGGCCCACCTTCGTGACCATTCAAAACACCCGTCGAAAACGACCAAACCGGTTGCAGATGGTGAACGTTACGCGAGTTGATTTGGTTCATGGTGCTAAAATGACTGGCGTTGTAATCTTTGGTCTGCATTGCCCAGTTACCATCGTCCTTCGACAATTTATCCAGGTCTTTATTTGCTTGTGTCGGCATGGCAGCCGTCAATAATGTACCACCACAAACAACTGTCGCCAGTGCGGTACGGGTGAATTTGGAAAGCCTCATAATTACTCCAGTGTTGGTATTTTAGTGTCCACTTTTATGTGCGAAGCCCAGCGGTATTAATGCTGTTTGTTAACTTGTGACAATTACTTTCTTGATCAAACGCTGTAATGCCTATCATCAATACGACTGGGCTCTGCGACTGCAAAGTTTACTGGAGTTGAAGACCTTACCGTTACGGAATAAGCCTGAAAAAAAAGGTGAAAATAACCGTAAAAAACCCATGAAATATTCCTTAACCTGTGCCTCACACTAAAAAAGGAAAAGTTCCTATAGGCTTAATATGCGCCTACAGGCATCATGGCAGTTTTGTAAAGCTAAGAATCTGAGGACTATCAGTGAATAAAAAGATCAATGTGTTATTGGTAGATGACCATGCGGTAGTGAGAACCGGTTACAAAACATATCTATCGTTATCCGATAAAATAGGTCAAATCTATGAAGCTGATCGGGGTGAAGTGGCGTGTCACCTTTACACGCAGTTGCAGCCTGACATTATAGTATTGGATTTATCCATGCCAGGTATAGGTGGTTTTGAAAGTATCAGACGACTGATTCACCGCGATGTACACTGTAGAATATTGGTATTCAGTATTCATAATGAATTGGTGTATGTCACACGGGCATTGAAAGCGGGAGCAAAGGGATATATCACTAAAAATTGTGCGCCGGATATATTAATTGCAGCGGTCTGTAAAATTGCCCAAGGCGGCACGTATGTCGATCCTGAATTAGCGCAGCAACTGGCGGTTGCCATGGCAACTGTACCCGATGAAGCCGAAAAAATTAAATTACTATCCCCTCGCGAGTTTGATGTATTTTGCTTATTGGCCAATGGATATACCAGTCGAAAAATAGCCGAGAAATTGTGTTTAAGTTATAAAACCGTGTGCAATCACGGTACTGCCATTAAGGAAAAAATGGCGGTTGAAACCCTTGCCGAATTAACATTACTAGCCCATCGACAAGGGTTAATTGAAAAATATGAAGTGTAATACCCGACATTAAAGACGCACTATTTGCACCTTTACGCTGAAAGATTATTTCTCCAGTTTGTGCTTTAAGCCTTGTAAGCCATTCTTGAAAAAAATATTCATAGCCTTAACCGCGGCATCATCACTGAGATACTCAGGTGGCGTGTTACCTGTATCGCCACGATAAAAACGACTTTTTACAGTCACCACGCTATGCTTAGGATCATCGCCAGCGATTACTTGCATATTATTGGTGTAAGAGCTCACTGGCAAGGCGTTGACATTTACCGTTTTAAGCCGGTAGTTATATTCATGATCTTTATCACTGTAATAATCTAGGCTCTCCACAAATTGCTCACCGTTTTGCAACGTGATCGTGCGTGTACCATCTGATTCATTTTTACCATCACCGATACCGGCTTTTACATCGGGATGCCACTGGGCAATACCATCAAATTGTTTGATAGCATCCCAAACTATTTCTACCTCTGCATTAATAACAATGCTTTCTTTTGCTTTTTGGGGTGTGGGACCATGCGCCTCAGCAATGAATGGATATACCAAAAAAATCAGTAATGCTTTAAGTAAATACGTCATAATTAATCAATAAGTGAGTTAAATTGCTTATTATTAATAACTTTATCTAAAAACACTTGGGAAAATTTCCTAATATTTATCAGGAAATTATCGTTTTTATTACGCCTAGAGCGAAATTAAAATGGGCTAACGTAAATAGAGATACGTATTTAACCCATCAATGCCCTTAATCTGCATAATTTTGTACTGACTACCCTACTTTTTAATACCTAAATGAGCCTACGCTACCAAATCAACCTTAGAATCCTCATCTTGTCCTGCTGTATTTTACTGCTGGGTAGCTCAATCGCTATTTGGCAAGCGCGCAAATCGGTGAATCAGGAAGTTGAGTCGTCTATTAATCTGGCGGTACAATTAATTCTGTTTGATTTTTCAAAAGCAGAAAAGTCTCCCGCGACTGAAAGCGATTGGCTACCGAAATTTAACGCCCTCAAACAAACACGGCATTTACGCATTCAACTAAAAGAACCGTCAGGCGAAGTGGTCAGCTTTAGCAACAAAACGCAACACGCAACCACCGATGACACACCGCCACGTTGGTTTATTAATCTGGTTAAAGGCACGTATCCAGAAGTTGAACGCCCAATTACCACCTTTGATGGCAAACAATTACTGTTACTTATTCAGGCGAATCCGCTGGATGAAATCACCGAGGTTTGGCAGGAAAGCACGGCATTTTTCTTAACGCTGCTACTGTTAACCGGCCTTACTTTTTTAGCGGTCAATCTAGTCTTTAATAAAGCCCTTAACGCCATTAGCATTATTGTTGACGCCTTAAAAGTGATAGAAACCGGAAAATATCAGCAAAAATTGCCCGTATTCTCTACGCAGGAATATGACAGCATTGCGAAAGCCATCAATCATATGACCCATGAGCTGAATATGTCACAACAAGAAAATCGCGCCCTAACCCTGCATTCGCTGTCCATACAGGAAGATGAGCGACAACGACTTTCACAGGAATTACATGACGAACTGGGACAGTCTTTAACCGCGATTAAAGTGATGGCAGTAACCGCTGCCCGAAAACCAGCGCATATTAAACAAACAACCGATGCTATCATCAGCGTCTGTGATCATTTAATTACTGTAGTACGTTCTATGATGCGTCAATTACATCCATTGGTATTAACCGAACTGGGTTTAAAAGCCAGCGTGGAAGATTTATTAAACCATTGGTCGATGATAAAGCCTGCGTTAAAACTAACCCTTAATTGCCCCGATACGATTGATCAATTAGCAGCAAAATATACTATTCAGGTGTTTAGAGTGATTCAAGAATGCTTAACCAATGTTGTCCGTCATGCGCAAGCGCAGCAGGCCACCATTAATCTGTCGATTGATCATGCATCAAAAACACTGCGCGTGGAGGTTATTGATGATGGGCAAGGCTGTACGGCTGCTACGCTTAAGGCGGGTTTTGGATTATTAAGCATGCGTGAAAGAATCAACAGTCTAGGGGGAGAATTGTCTATTCAGACGCAACCGCAACAGGGCATGCGTATTAGCGCTAGCATCCCACTGTCATGAAAAAGCCTATCAACGTTATTTTAGTGGATGATCACGCGGTGGTGCGCGCGGGCTTTCGGATGCTCCTGTCTACAGAAGATTCTATTAATGTGATCGCTGAAGCAGAACGCGGCGAGCAAGCCTACCAGCTCTACCTTGAAAAAAAGCCCGATGTGATGGTCATGGATTTATCGATGCCAGGCATTGGTGGCTTGGAAAGTATACGGCGTATCTGTAGCCGTGATGCTAACGCTAAAATAGTGGTATTTAGTGTGCATGATGAAAAAGTATATGTGCAACGTGCCTTAGAAGCGGGTGCAAAAGGCTATATTACCAAACACGGACATCCGGCTATTTTAGTGGAAGCTATACAGAAAATTGCTGGCGGTGAGATTTATGTTGAAGCCAGCTTACTGCAACAACATCCAAATCAAGAGGACAGTGCCAATTATCAAGCTATCCTTCAGGTACTATCCAGCAGGGAATTTGACGTGTTTTTGTTGTTGGCAAAAGGCTTAACAGTACATAAAATAGCCGATGAATTGTGCCTTGGCTATAAAACAGTCGCCAATTACGGCACGCAGATAAGAAGCAAATTTAAGGTATCCACTGTCGCAGAATTAGCGCATATTGCGATCATGCTTGGGGTGATGAAAAAATAAAAATTCCTACAATGATTTTTTACATGCGCCATGAGTAATGATAAAATGAAAAACAATCACTTATATTAAAAGCTATAGATCAGATGTCGACAGACTCATCAGCCATTTCTACACAAAAAACTGTAATAGAATTTAAAAGCAGCACATTTGTCGTTCCTGCCATCATTATTCATAGCGCAGACTTAACTCAAATCGGCGATAGCATAAACCATAAAATCAAACAAACACCGGAGTTTTTTAAAAACTCTCCCGTATTAATTGATATACAGAATTTATCCACTAAACAGGTTAGCCTAAATCTTGCCAGTCTACTAAAACTCATTCGAGCCACCACGTTGATACCGATCGCATTGCGCGGAGGTACTGCTGAACAAAACCAGTTAGCATTAAAATCCGGTTTATTTATTCAGTCATTACAAGCAACACTTGATGCAGATAAATCATTACAGGCTATACCCACCATGCAACACACGGTGTCAGCAGTAATTATCACCGATACGGCACACTCACCTATCCGAACAGATCGCCGCAAGGTAAAGTCTAGTGCCGCAATATCCAAAATCGTCACATCCCCCGTTCGCTCAGGTCAACGCCTTTATTCGGAAGGAGATTTGATCATTATGGCACACGTTAGTGCCGGTGCCGAAATCATGGCGGAAGGTAATATTCATGTGTATGGCAGCTTACGAGGGCGTGCTTTGGCGGGCGTTATGGGCAAAACGGAGAGTCGGATTTTTTGTACTGATTGTCAAGCCGAATTGATTTCAATCGCGGGCAATTATAAGGTTACTGATGACTTAGACCCTACGATGCAGCATAAACCGGTACAAATTTACTTGCAAGATCAAGCATTAATCATTAAAGAACTGTAACCTTACCATTTTAGAGGATAAATCATTGGCTAGAATCATAGTCGTAACATCAGGTAAAGGCGGCGTTGGCAAAACCACCACCAGCGCTGCAATTTCCATGGGACTCGCCAAAAAAGGTCATAAAACCGCCGTCATTGATTTCGATGTTGGATTGCGTAACCTTGACTTGATTATGGGGTGTGAGCGTCGCGTCATTTATGACTTGGTTAATGTCATCAATAACGAAGCCTCCCTTAACCAGGCACTGATCAAAGATAAGCGCTGCGACAAACTGTATATATTACCCGCGTCTCAAACCCGTGACAAAGATGCGTTAACCCTTGAGGGTGTTGGCAAGATTTTAGAAGCGTTGAGTGAAGATTTTGAATACATCATCTGTGACTCACCGGCAGGCATTGAAAAAGGTGCGCATTTAGCGATGTATTTTGCCGATGATGCTTTTGTCGTGACCAATCCTGAGGTGGCATCCGTAAGAGATTCCGACCGAATGCTGGGCATTTTAGCCAGTAAATCGAGACGCGCGGAAAACAACGAAGAACCTATTCGAGAATACTTATTACTCTCCCGTTATTCACCTGAACGCGTTAAACTCGGCGAAATGCTCAGCGTAGAAGATGTGCAGGAAATCCTGTCCTTAAATTTGCTGGGTGTTATTCCAGAATCAAAATCCGTATTAAATGCATCAAACGCAGGCACACCGGTTATTCTCGATGAAAAAAGTGATGCGGGTCAAGCGTATGCGGACATTATTGATCGGTACTTAGGTGTCAACAAACCACACCGCTTTATTGAAGAAGAGAAAAAAGGATTGTTTAACAAGCTATTTAGAGGAAAATAGCGATGGGTTTATTAGATTATTTTAAATCATCAAAGACCAATACAGCATCTGTTGCGAAGGAACGCTTACAAATATTGATTGCTCACGAGCGCAGCAATAAGAATAAAACTCGACCCTCTTATTTACCACAACTGCAACAAGAGCTACTCTACGTTATACAAAAGTACATCCAGATTGATCAAGACGCTATTACAGTAAATTTTGAGCAAGATGAAGATCAAGAAACCTTTGAAGTGAGTATCATCTTACCGGACGACCCCTTTAAAAAAAAACCATTACTTAACAACAGGAAATAAAAGATGAATAATACAATTGGCGATGCAGCAGGCTTAATATGGGCTTTTTTAAATGAAAATGGCCCATCAAGCATCACAAAAATTACGACTGAAACGGGTATCGGTAAAAACGATGTACAGCGCGCGATTGGCTGGCTCGCCCGTGAAGAGAAAATAAATATTGAACTAGTGGGCAGAACAGAAACAGTTTCTTTGGTTTAAAACGTACCTGCCGTTTTTAAAGAGCTCAAGCAAGTATTATAGATAGACTTTTTCGAAGCAATGGAAGTAGTGCTACATGACTACTTCCTAATGCAACTCCCGATGCCGGATAATGACATTGAGCGCCTGCACTTTAAAGCGTTTGGCTAATTTATCCACCAAAAAGACGGAGCGATGTTGTCCGCCGGTACAGCCGATAGCAATGGTTAAATAGCTGCGATTATCTTCTTCAAACCGAGGAACCCAACGATCCAAGAAGACAGCGACATCATTAAACATATCTAACACATCACTTTCATGTTGCAAAAAATCAATTACAGGCTGATCCTTACCGGTTAAGCCGCGCAATTCAGGCACCCAATGCGGGTTCGGCAAGCTGCGCACATCAAAGACAAAATCCGCATCCAAAGGGATGCCGTGCTTAAAGCCAAACGACTGAAACTGTAGCGATAAATAACGCTCATTGCGTTCACCCAACTGAACTTTAATCAATTCACGTAACTGATGATAATGCGTGTGACTGGTATCGATAACGCAATCTGCATTTTTAGCAAAGGTGCGAAGCATCTCCTTTTCAATCTTAATCGCTTCGTTCAACGGAAGGTTTAAATCACTCAAAGGATGTCTGCGCCGCGTTTCACTGTAACGTTTTAACAACGTAGCCTCTTCCGCCTGCATGTACATCACTTCGCAATCAATTCCTCTACTGCGAATAAAATCAAGTTTATCGGGGAAATTTACCAAATTTTCGGTCTGATTCCGCGCATCAATACCTATCGCCGTTTTAGCGTAGGTATTTTTATCAACCAGCATAACATTGGTTATAAAGCTTTCCAGCAGCATGATGGGTAAATTGTCGATACAGTAATACCCACAATCCTCCAGCGTATCGAGTGCTATACTTTTACCAGAGCCGGAAAGCCCACTAACAATTAATAGCTTCATAAGTCAATCAAGCACAAGGCCAAAGATCCTAAGATACACATTTTTTTACCCTCTTCGGCCTTGTACCAAAAACTTATCGGTGACTACCGGTTTTTTCTTTATGCTTAATGATCTGACGATCTAATTTATCAACGACGTTATCAATCGAATCATACATATCAGGCTGAACGTCTTCAGCAAAAACAGTTGCGCCACTAATTTGAACAGTAGCTTCTGCTTTCTTATCGAGTTTTTCTACGCTTAAAATAACATGCACGTCTGCTACGTTGTCAAAATGGCGTTTTAATTTTTCAAATTTTAATTGTACATGCGCTTTTAATGATTCAGTAACATCTAAATGGTGACCCGTTATGCTAATTTGCATTTTCTAACTCCGTAATTATAATGATTGGGCTTTTATGTCCATCAAAGCGATCAAGCATGGGTTTTTCGCCCACAAGGGGACTCAAGCACCCACCTAAGTCTTACATAATTCGCTTTCTCTGACTGGACGATTGAATAAACATTGCTTCGCGATACTTCGCGACGGTACGACGAGCGACAATAATACCTTTTTCTTGTAACAACCCCGCTATTTTATCATCACTTAGGGGCTTAATCGCATTTTCACCAGCGATTAATTCTTTTATAAAAGCTCGAATAGCCGTGGCGGAACATTCCCCGCCCTCATCGGTTGCCACATGGCTTGAGAAAAAGTACTTAAACTCAACAATACCATTCGGCGTATGCATGTATTTTTGCGTTGTAACACGCGAGATGGTTGACTCATGCAGCTCCAACTGTTCTGCAACATCCCGCAGCACCATGGGTCGCATGGCAATGGAGCCGTGTTCGAGAAAATCACCCTGCTTTTCAACAATACAACGTGCCACGCGCAACAAGGTATCATTGCGACTGTGCAAGCTTTTAATAAACCAACGCGCTTCCTGCAAGTGATCTTTCATGCACACATTATCCTGACTACTGTCAGAACGTTTAATCATGCCCGAATACACGGGATTAATGCGTAACTTAGGGGCTATATCGGGATTTAATTGCACCTGCCATTGCCCATTCAGTTTTGCAACAAAGACATCGGGGACAATATATTCCGCTTCAACTTCCTGTATTTTAGCACCCGGCTTAGGATCAAGACTTCTGACCAGTGCAATAATATGCGTCAACGACTGCTCAGTAACATCTAATCGCTTTAATAGCTTTACCTGCTCTTGTCCGGCCAGTAAATCTAAATAGTTAATAACCAACTCTAAGGCTTTAGCACGGTAAGGATTATCCTCAGGTATTTGCAGCAACTGCAAACGCAAGCAATCTTGTAAATCTAATGCCGCTACACCAGCCGGATCAAAATTCTGTACACTGTGTAAAACAGCGGCGACTTCATCCAGCTCCAGCTCTTCCATTTGCGGCTGTAAGCCTGCGTAAATATCAGTAAGGTGACAGCTTAAATAGCCATCCGCGTTCACAGAATCAATAATAGAGCGTGCAATTTCACAATCCCGCTCCGAAAAACGTGTCAACTCCAATTGCCACAATAAATGCTCTTGCAATGTGATCGACTTACCGCGTTGCGCTTCAAATTCATACACCTCAGCGACCGGATTACTCATAGCAATCTGCATGCTGTCGTAAACATCTTCCCAGCTAGAATCAACGGCTAATTCATTAGGAATATCCGTTTGCGACCCTTCACAAGTATCTTGATCACGGGTATCTGTCTGAGAAATAGGCATGTCAACATCAACAGGACGATTTACATCATCTTCTATGACTTCCAGCATCATATTCGAGTCCAGCGCTTGCTGAATCTCTTGCTGTAAATCCAGCGTCGATAATTGCAACAGCTTAATCGCCTGTTGCAATTGCGGCGTCATTGTTAATTGCTGACCTAAACGGAGCTGTAAAGATTGTTTCATATGCTTTTTATCATGCCTCGTTGACGCATTTCACCTTAAAGACTAAAGCCCTCGCCCAAATAAACCTTGCGTACCTCTGGATTATTCACGCACTCACTCGTAGTGCCTTCAGCAATGACTCTGCCATTATTTAAAATATACGCGCGATCACAAATGCCCAATGTTTCTCTGACATTATGCTCCGTAATCAAAACCCCGATACCGCGATCTTTTAAATGCGCAATAATCTTTTGAATGTCCATCACCGACAGCGGGTCAACCCCTGCAAAAGGCTCATCTAATAAAATAAATTTTGGTTCAGAAGCCAACGCTCTCGCAATTTCTACTCGACGTCGCTCCCCCCCTGAAAGCCCTAATGCAATTTGATCACGCAAATGTGTAATGGTAAATTCAGCCAACAAATCATCAATAATAGATTCAATCTGTTTTCGCTTAAGATCAGGGCGAATCTGCAATACTGCCCGCAAATTATCCGCCACACTCAATTTTCGAAAAACCGACGGTTCTTGCGGCAAATAGCCGACGCCTAATTGTGCTCTAACGTGCATGGGGTAATGCGTAATAACCTGCTCATCAAGCAAAATATCACCCGCATCGGCTTTAATCAACCCCGCCAACATATAAAAACTAGTGGTTTTTCCGGCACCGTTTGGCCCTAGCAAACCAACTACTTCATGGCTATTAACGCTTAAGGAAACACCATCAACTACTTTCCGCTTACCAAAACCTTTAACGATATTTTTTGCTGCCAGTGTTGCCATTATTGCGCACTTTTAGCTTTAGGTTGGAACGTTGCATGGACACGCTTGCTATCAGAAGCCGTTTCACCCGCTTTAATCACAGAATTGCCACTATCATAAAGAATTAACTCACTAGACGATAAATTTTGACCCTGCCAAACGACAGCTTGTTTAATTAACACCAACAATTTTTTAGCGGGATAATATTCAGCCGTTAAGGAGCGCCCCTTAATCTCATCTTTTCCAACCGCTGGAAGCTGCTTAAAGTTAACTGGATTTCCAGTAGATACCAGCTTATCGATAGCACCATTGACGATAAACACCACCAGTTTATCAGCATCCATACGCATACTTCCCTGAATGGCCACCACGTTACCTTCATAGACGCTGGTTCCTTGCTTACTATCATAAGTGGCACTATTTGAATCAATCGTAATGGGTTGCTCTGAGTCACCTTCTAGCGCCATCACCCACTGATTAACACTTAACAAATACCCCAACACGACAACGCGAACCCAACCTCCGTTAATGAATTTCATATTTTCCTCTAACTTTATTCAACAATGTTATACGAATTGGATCACTAAAATACAATTGCAGCCCGATACCCGAGGTTACATCAGGCGGACTACTGAGTTCCGCCCACTGCACTGTTTCCGCATAACTCGTTTCGGGTTGAACACGTAAATCAGACGTTTTAATTGTAATAGCCCTACTTCCTTCAGCAGCCGAGCGGCTCACTAAAACCAATCCATTCAACCATAACTCTTTTCCATTACTGGTGAGAACGCCACTTTCTGCTTTAATCACCCATGGCGGTAATTTTTTATCAAAAAAGCGTATCTCCGGCTGTTCTAAATGAATACTGCCATCGTCACCATAATGCATCATTTTAGCGGCTTTTACCTCGCTGTTCAGTAATCCAAACGCATCCATTTCCTGTTTCTGATACCCTAAACTGTAATAATTAGCACTGTGTTTTTCAACCACCAATGCATTTTCCTGCTCTGGCGTAGACACCTGCAACCACCACCACGAAGCAACAGCGACTAAAGCGGCCAAAATAAGCGTGACGAGGTTATTACGGTCATTTAACATGTCAAGTAACGATTAACCGCTGCATCAAAAGATCCCTGTGCTTGCATGATCAGATCACATACTTCCCGCACCGCCCCATTACCTCCGGGTAACTGCGTACACCAATGCGCGTGTTTTTTGACCGTAAAATGTGCATCTTGCACCGCAATCGCCAAACCGACCCGAACCATAAGCGGTAAATCTAATACGTCATCGCCGACATGCGCCACCTGTTCCGGCTCTAAGGCTAATCGTTGTAAAATCTCATTAAACGCCGCCACTTTATTTTCATGCCCTTGATAAACCAGCTCTACGCCTAAACTTTGCATACGCAAAGCAACCACCGCAGAATTACGTCCAGAAATAACCGCTACTTTAACACCGGATTGCTGTAACAATTTTATGCCATGCCCATCCCGCGCATGAAAGGATTTATATTCTACGCCCTGCGCATCAAAAAAAAGTTTGCCGTCGGTTAAAACACCATCCACGTCTAAAATTAATAGCCGCAACTTTTTAGCGCGTGCCCGTAACAAATCAGACAACGCCTGTTCGTTTGGATCATAGATAGACACGGAAGATTCCTCTTGTGTAGTGATTGAAACGGTCACTATAGTAATCCCGCATGAATTAAATCATGCATATTTAAAGCGCCAATAAGGTGATTATCAGCATCAACCACACATAACGCATTAATTTTCTTTTGTTCCATTATGCGCATAGCCTCAGCAGCTAAAATTCCTGCGGTAATCACCACACAATGCGGCGTCATGACGCTGCCAATAGTGTCTTGATGAATATCGACATTATTGGCTAACATTCGCCGCAAATCCCCGTCGGTAAAAATACCCACTAATTGTTGCAGGCGATTAACCACCGCCGTCATGCCTAATTTCTTTTGCGTCATTTCTAACAATGCCGCACTGATTAATGCCGTTTCTTCTACACACGGTATTTGCACACCCATATGCATTACATCACTGACCAATAACAATAAGCGTCTACCTAAACTCCCGCCCGGATGCGATAACGCAAAATCATCCCGGGTAAAGCCTCTCGTCTCCAGCAAAGACACGGCTAAGGCATCCCCCATCACTAATGCTGCAGTGGTACTCGCGGTGGGTGCTAAACCTAACGGACACGCTTCTTGTACAACGGATACATCAATATGTACACTCGCAAACTTAGCCAATGTAGACCGTGCATTACCGGTCATGGCAATCAACGGTACACCCAGCCGTTTAATTATAGGCAATAATGTTAAAATTTCCGCTGTCTCACCAGAATTTGACAAGGCCAACACCACATCCTGCTGTGTAATCATGCCTAGATCACCATGACTCGCTTCCCCGGAATGCACAAAAAAAGCTGGGGTACCTGTACTGGCAAGGGTTGCCGCAATTTTTCCGGCAATATGTCCCGACTTACCCATTCCAGTGACAACCACACGCCCACGGCAGGCAAGCATCAATTCACAGGCGGCGACAAAGTGGCCATCCACGCGCGGGATTAATGCCTCTACAGCTTGCATTTCAACATGAATAACCGCTAAACCTAACGCCTGTATTTGCTCAGCATTTATTTTCACAAGCTTACCCTGAAAGACGTTACAAAACCTCTCATTATGTCATGTTTAACAACAATAAACAGGACAAATAATGACCATTACTGCGGATTATAACCAGCATCCACTTGAGGTAAGAATTTCCAAATCAAATCCCGCCAATTACGCATGCAAAAACAGGCGTAACCTTACTTAATCACCATATCATTTGGCTTGCCAATACGCTCCAAACGCCGCACCAATACCTCCCAGTCAACGCGTGGATTATAACCAACCACATCAATTCGAGGTAAACTTCCGCCTTTAACGATAGTGTACCCATTTTTAGCCGCAGAAACCCCCATTAATTGACAAACCCCCGCATGCAAATAGCAACCTAACCCCAATTGATCATAACCAAACGTATCAAAGAGCCCCAGCACACCGCGCGAAATTAAATCAGTAGCGCCATTACCCCCTATACTGGCAATATTGTTAACGGCTTTCTGACTGATTCTATGCGCGGTATTATCATTCTCCGGCGTACCAAGCCAGGCATAAAAACTGATCGGCCGCCAATTTTCCAAATAAAGATCACGTACAAAACCCGACAATAAACCATCAATACTGCCAAATTTAAATTGCCCCGTCAGTTGATTTAAATCTAGGCGTTCAAGGTTAATATCACTGTAAAATTTTGGCACGTCGCTTAATAAATTAGCAACGGCCAATTTTTTAATGCTGATATCGCCATCAAAAACGTGTACATTTAACGCCCCCTCTAAATCCAGACGATTATGTTGGTAATTAACGCCGGGTATCGTGCCACTCAGCGTTCCAGTTAACGGCGTCCAATCCAAAGCAGTCGTTAATTTCTCTAAGGACAGCTTATGTAATGCACCAGCAAAATGCAGCGCTGGCGATTGTGCAACGCGGGATTGCCAGGCAAACTGATTTATTTCAAACTCCCCCCCTAGAAATCCAACATTAACCGGTTTTAACAACTCAACTCCCGTTGCATTAACCCTAAAATCCAGTTTCGCCCGTTCCAGTGGCAAGGCATAAACCTGCAATTTCTCCCATTGCACCAGCGATTTTTCATTAAAATCAGCCTGATTTTTCCAATTAACACCCCCCTTCGCGCCAGTCAACCCAAAACGTTGCTTCGGGTCGTGCAAAGCAACCTGTTCAAAATCCATCTGTAGCGCAGTAAGCGATTGCTCAACAACCGCGAGCTTTGCCTGTAACCGCCCTGAAAGCGTCACGTCTTCAAAAGCAGTGCCCACCCAAAAAGGCGAATTATACAGGCTGGTTACTTGTTTCAAATCCAGCGCCTGCACGTTTAGCTGCGCCGCTTTTACACGTACTTGACTCGCAGGCGATACCATTGCCGAGCCATTTAACGTCACAACTTTTGGATGAATGTACTGAAAATAATCGATCTGCCCCTGCTGTTGAACAGGCGACCATTGCCCGACCGTATCTAACTCTATTGGCTCTGCTGCCGCTTTGAGATAAACTGGCTCAGCATATAAACCTCCCGTGTTAAATACCAAATGACTTTGCCATGTCCATACCGCATCTGATTGCGGCTGCGCATTCACATAAGCATCAAACCCGCCATTTTCCAATGCAAAGCGACCATCAGCACTCTGTATCGCCGCTTCTTTAAGCTGCATTTTTAAGGCCGCATTAGTGAGTACACGCATCTCTCCATCCAATGCCAACTGTACCGATACCGTGCCTTTTTTTAAACTTATCTGCGGCAGATTCAGTAATGTTTGCACCTTAGCTACCGCTACACCGCGCGCATCAATAGCCACATGCCATTGTCCATTTTGCTCCGTCGCACTAAGACTAACCCGTCCCCGGTCAATAGGCAGATCTAGCAACTGCAAGGTACTTTTCTGCGCAGTAATTAAAAAATACAGGTTAAGTGACAAAGCCTTTAATCCATCCAGCTTAATCTCCACCCGCCCATCATTACATTCCAGCTGTTGATTTTTCCAACTAAAGCGCAAACAACGCACATTGAACAAACGCAGTTTTTCAAAAGGCGGCGGTAACGCCAAACGATCAACGTGTAATTCAAGCGTATGGGTTAATAGCTGTGCATCAGACAACACCAATCGCGCATCGTGCAATCGCCAATGTGCGCCTTTTACCTCGGCTATCTTCACGCTAAGCGCTGTCTGTGCATGACTGATTGGCGTATACAGCACACACACTATCAGCAGCATTAAAAGCAAGGTTCCAGAATAACTTAACGCTATTTTAAATAACAATCGTTCAATTCCACAAAATGATAGCGTAAAAGTATGACTGCATTATCTTATCTTCAATGAAAGCGACACAAGCTAAATATAGGTAGACAAGAGATTGAGCCGCCCATCTGTTCGAAAACGTTAACCGCAAGCACCCTCAAAAAACCTTACTATTTACAAATAAATAGCCTCTAAAAATAACTGTATTCTCAAGATAAGATAGTTTATGATCAATTTTAGACACGAAAATGACCGCAACTCAAATACGGCATGTTCTATCTGATACCCTTAAATACTTGCACGGTTTTATCTTTGCGGTATAACAAGTATAAAAATAATAATGGAGTTACAACATGCTAAAAAAATTAATGAATACCGTTGTTTTAACCAGTCTCTTACTGTTAAATCCCGAAATAGGCTTAACGGTTGAACATCCTCCGGGACATGGCAGTGGTGGCGGAGCAGGTGGTCAGGGCTGTCAAAAAGTCGGTATTCGCAACATGAAACCTGTAGCGTTAACAGAAGTTCCCGCTGGATCAGAATTTTCCGTCATTGTTTTTGGTGCTAATTTTCCCGACGACATCGAAGTCACCGCTAAAAAAATACTGGTGGCGACAACCATTACGCCAAAAGACGACTTCTTTGTCGTCAGCGGTAAACTCCCCGCAGAACTGCATGCCACAGCAGCAAGAATAAATGTAAAAGTAAAAGGAAAATCAGCTGGTTGCACACAAGAAAACGGTTGGTTAGTAAAAATAACCGAGTAAAAAAGCCTGTGCGCACCGGATCTACGAACTATTCAAACAGGTTATTGTGCTTGACATACATACATCTTAAGTATCGCTATTCATCAGGCATTAAGCTGACATTCTCTATAGTGATACTTAGGTAACCCATTTAATCCGCTGGCAGTACTTAGCGTTAATAAGGGTTAGTGTCGTCAAGTCTTAGTTTGTTTTTATACCCTTGGAGATTACAATGCTTAAACGTCTATTAAAAAGCGGCTTACTGATAACCGCATTAAATGGCATGGCACTCGCCGACAGCGCAACAGAAAACGTCGCTAAGCAAGCCAATGCGCAAGCCTATAGTGAAAGTATTGATCAGTATCTACGGCAAACCCATAACGGACTATGGGCGCGCGCAGCTACCGACCCTTACTATTACAATCAGGATAAATCAAGAATTGACGCATTATTCGGAAAATGGCAAGTGACCATTCAAGCACCACAGCCTTTTTCTGCCAGCATTGAGGTGGATGCCACATTTTTAGATACCAATTTCGGTACTTACGGCTGGGATAGCACACACAAAAGCAGTTGTTTTTACGACCCTAGCGATAAACTAAAGTCGGGATACAGCTACCAATGCATACATGAAGTCGATGCCAACGCTAAAACATATGAACGCTATTTGTTTGATATTAAAGGCAATATAATCAGCGGAAAATACTACAAAGGTACATCTGGCGACTTCATCAACAAACTGAATTCCAACCAGCTGTATAACTTTAGCGGCTCTAATTCTAAATGCATCGAACCTTGTTACAATGACAGCACGGGCGAATTACTTATTCCAAAAGTATCTGCATCTGGGAAAAACTACAGCGTCATTATGAAACGCGAAAGCAATGGCTTATTTAGCTTAACATCTGCAAAGCCGTTATGATGCTTGAAGAATAACCTGTACCCGTATAAAAAAATTAACGCGCCAAGTGGAGGTGAGTAATGAAATTTAAGCCCTGCATTTCCGGTCAATGCACAGAAGATGGCACACACTGCCAAGGTTGTCACCGCAGTCACGTTGAAATAGCCGACACTAAACAGTTAATCAAGGATGTAGTTAGTTTTGCACAAAAAATGAACTACGAAAACAGCGATGATTTTGCGGATTTTATGGGTAAAAGCGTCGCTAAAAAATTACAAAGTCCATCTGTCTGAAACGTACTGACTAAAACCAAGCGTTTAATTGGAGGTATTATGCCCATTACCACCGCTTTATTACCCACCCTACTACAAGCGATAGCCGATGTCATCGAAGCCAACGCTGAAGAAATCACGGCCTTAGATCAGGCTATTGGCGACGGCGATCATGTTTATAATTTACAACGTGGGCTTAACGCACTGTTACTGGAAAGCCATACCCTGACGCAACTTGATTGGGTTGCCGCTTGGCAAAAAATTGGCATGACGTTAATGACGACAGTAGGTGGGGCGTCGGGATCACTCTACGGCACTTTATTTGTCAAAATGAGTAAAGCCGCAGCCGGACAACCCATTACCTTAGAAACCTTTGCAGACATTTTTACGCAAGGTGTAGAGGCCATGAAACAACGGGGTAAAGCAGATATTGGTGAAAAAACCATGCTGGATGTACTCATCCCTGTTGCCATCAGCTTACAGCAAGCCACAGCACAATCGCTCAGCGTTTCAGCAGCATTGCAAGCGGTAACGCACGTCTCACTCATTAGCGTGGAAGCAACACGAGAGCTATTAGCAACCAAAGGCCGCGCATCCTTTCTGGGCGAACGCAGTCGCGGCCATATTGATGCGGGCGCTAAAACGGCACAGTTAATGATCAATGCAATAGCTACCGTTATAACAGAACAATTAGCATCCCCAGCGTAAAGCGGCGGTATGTACTGGTGCATCCCACAAGGCCAACAATTCCTCATCCAGCAAAGTCAGTGTCACTGAACAACCCGCCATATCCAGCGAGGTCGTAAAATTACCCACCAATGAACGGCAGATATTCACGCCCCTACTCGCCCAAAATTGCGCGGCGATGTCGTATACCACATACAATTCCAACAATGGCGTTGCACCAAAACCATTGACATGCAATAATACCGACTGCCCTTTTTTTGGTCGCAATTCGTGATCAATGACACTGGCAAGGTGTTCAATCATCTCAGTTGCGCTGCTCATCGCCATTGTTTCTCTGCCACGTTCACCATGAATACCAACGCCCATTTCACATTCATTATCATCGAGGCTAAAAGTGGGCTTACCCAACGCGGGCACAGTGCAACTGCTTAACGCAACCCCCATTGATGCCGTAACCAGATTAATGCGATCCCCCAACGCTTTACAGGCTGCTAAATCAGCGCCTTGCTCAGCGGCTGCGCCAAGCATTTTTTCTATAATGAGCGTACCAGCCACCCCACGCCGTCCAGCACTGTGATTCTTGGGTAAAGAAACATCATCACTGACCAAGACCGTTGCGCAGGGACAATCCAGCATTTCAGCGGCGATTTCAAAATTCATCACATCGCCCGCATAATTTTTAACGATAAATAATACCCCGCCACCGTTATCTACTTCGCTGGCAGCAGCCAACATCTGATCGGGTGTTGGCGAGGTAAAAATCTGACCCGGACAGGCGGCATCCAACATCCCTAAACCGACAAAACCCGCATGTAACGGCTCATGTCCCGATCCACCGCCAGACAGTAGCGCCACCTTGCCAGGATTAATGGTTTTGCTGCGTTTGATAAAATGCGGCTGGAGATTTAACGTAATGATATTGGCATGCGCTTTAGCAAAACCCCGCAGGCTATCGTCAAGTAACGTATCGATACTATTAATGAATTTTTTCATGATAAGCGTCCAAGTGCAGTGGTTTATCGACGCGTAGGTTGCGGCTGGAGCGCTGAAAAACCTGAGAGACTAAGCGACTAACT
>JAPLRW010000254.1 GCA_026398935.1 Methylococcales bacterium | reverse complement strand
AGTGGCTTAAACAAATAGGGCGCGCCACTAAATACGAGGATAACAATGACAGCTTATTTAATCGCTTGTTTTATTATTATAAGCGCCTGTACTGCGTTTATTTAGCGTACCCCATCATCTTTAGCGACAGTGATGGCATTAAACATGCTTTTTTATCCTCTGACGCCATTAATTGTATCGATTTTTCGAATGGTCAGCAGACGAAGGCGCGATTATCGGTTAATCTCTTTAATGATTACATCAGTGATCAAAAACTGGGTAGTCGGCTACCGTTGTACGTTTGGTACGAAGATAATGCTATTCATTGTTTGACTAATGCAGACGTCCCTAAAGTGTCGCCCAAAGATATTATTGCTTGGTTACAAACCAAGCAAAACTGGCGAGTGTTATTGATTCGTACGCGGCAAATCAAAGTGCCGGAAAGCAGTCAATTTGATGCAATACAAAAATATGCCAATGACAAAATATTGGATGAGTCAATTGCCTTTAAAATAGGCTTTTCTAAATTAACTGCCGTTACCAGTATCCTAGATATTTCCAGTGTCTTTAAAAACAGCGATATTGATTTTTCCGCGTCAAAGCTTCATCTCGTTGTGCCAGAAAAGCCCGCCAATAAAAATCGCAAGATTAATTATGCCATGGTGGAGTTTAAAGTAAAACGTAATGAAGCACGTTATGCGTATGCAACCGGTATTAAGCTTGAAATTGAACAGGGCATACGACATATGGGTTATAGCGCCCAAACGGTTGATATTTCATTGTCTGGATTGAGTATTAAGTTACCTTACACTGAAGATACCTTTGGATTAAACGATCAGGTACGTGTTGACTTTACGGGTTGGAATGATGAAGTCTCTAAGACGAATACCTTCTTTGCTAAAAAACAAAAATTAAATCCGATAGACTATAGCATTGTTAAAATTGATCATAATGACCCTTTTAGCGTATTAGGACTAATGCGAAGTAAGGAGATTGATAGCTTTAATACCATTGATTTCATTAAAGATAAAATCAATAATATTAAACATGAAATTGCGGGCGTTACCCGTAATGAATTTGATTTTTATCAATCGCTGTATGCCAGCGTTTGGCTAACCAATAATATTTCTGGTTTACCTTTTTTCCTAGGCTCTGATGCAGATGGCGTTAGAATTATTCAGGCGATTGCGAATACGGAAGAAAATTTTAAACTACGTAAGCCCTTTTTAATGGATGATAATTGGTCTTTTTTACAGCAAACTGCATCGACCTTTGGTTTGGCGATGTATGAGTTGATGGCCGATAAATCTAAACCCTTAAAGTTACTCAGTTGCGGCGTTTATTGTTATTTGGATGAATTCAATAGTGATCATTCTGCTGGGGGCTGGCTAACCAAAACAGACTTTGACTTTAAGACACCGACTGCAAAACAACAGTTTATTCAAGAAGCCATTAGACACCCCAAACATTTCTTTTATCATTGCTCACTGGTTTCTATTAAAGGCTATAAAGACGATATTTTAAACAATGATGTGACGGAGTTTATTAGCAAAGCGCCGCACCGAGTCAAAGAGATACATGCCTTGTGTGATGCGTTGTTGGCCGTGGGTGAGCTTAATGAAATAACGCGATTGATTGAGTTTATGTATAAAAATTAAAGCGAGATAAATAGCGGATAGTTGCTCCTGCGTTAGAAACGCAGGAGCGGAAGAGGGCAGTTAATTCAGATTTTGACTGCTTAAGTAATCTTCATAATTACCACTAAAATCAATGATGCCATTCGGCGTTAATTCAATAACACGGGTTGCCAAGGATGAAACAAACTCGCGGTCATGACTGACAAATATCAAGGTACCCGGATAATTTTCCAGCGCGGTATTTAATGATTCAATGGACTCCATGTCCAAATGGTTGGTTGGTTCATCCAGAACCATGATATTTGGTTTTTGCAAAATTAATTTACCAAACAACATTCGACCTTGCTCACCACCGGAAAGAACTTTTACAGATTTGTTAATGTCATCTGCGGTAAACAATAAGCGTCCTAATGTGCCGCGAATAGTTTGATCATCATCACTTTCTTGCCGCCATTGCCCCATCCATTCAATCAGTGACAGTCCTTCGGCAAAATCACTGGTGTGATCCTGTGCAAGGTAGCCAACCGTTGAATTTTCAGACCATTTGATCACACCGTCATCGGGCATGATGTCTCGTACCAAGGTTCTTAGTAGCGTGGTTTTACCGATACCATTAGGGCCAATAATAGCGACGCGTTCACCGACGGCCACCATTAGCGTAAGCGCCTTAAACAGTGGTTTATCATCGAAGCCTTTGCTCAAGCTTTCAACTTCCAATGCTAAACGGTGCAATTTTTTGTCTTGATCAAAACGGAGGAAAGGATTGACCCGGCTAGAGGGTTTTACTTCGTCCAGTTTTATTTTATCTAATTGTTTTGCACGGGAAGTGGCTTGTTTTGCTTTGGACGCATTCGCAGAGAAACGGCTAACGAAGGTTTGCAGTTCGGCAATTTGGGTCTTTTTCTTAGCGTTGCCAGCCAGTAAACGTTCACGGACTTCTGTTACTGCCGTCATGTACTCATCATAGTTACCAGGATAAACCCGTAATTCACCGTAATCTAAATCCGCCATGTGTGTGCAGACGCTGTTTAAAAAATGGCGATCATGCGAGATGATGATCATGGTGCAATCGCGGTTATTTAAGATGTTTTCAAGCCAGCGAATGGTGTTGATGTCAAGGTTGTTGGTTGGCTCATCCAGTAGCATAATATCTGGATTAGCAAACAGTGCTTGTGCTAACAGGACACGTAATTTCCAGCCAGGCGCTACGGCACTCATTAAGCCTGCATGTTGTTCTTGAGGAATATCTAAGCCGAGTAGTAATTCACCAGCTCTGGATTCGGAGGTATAACCGTCCATTTCCGCAAATTCAACTTCCAGTTCGGCGACTTGCATGCCTTCGGCTTCAGTCATGTCAGGTAATGAATAGATGCGATCACGTTCCTGCTTGATCTTCCACAGCTCCTTATGACCCATAATCACCGCATCCAGTACGGTGAATTCTTCAAACGCAAATTGATCCTGGCGCAGTACGCCCAGACGTTCATTGGGGCCGATACTGACGTTGCCAGCAGAAGGTTCTAAGTCGCCGCTTAGAATTTTCATTAAGGTAGATTTGCCGCAACCATTAGCGCCGATCAGGCCGTAGCGGTTATTGTCACCAAATTTGACAGAGATATTTTCGAATAGGGGTTTTGCCCCAAATTGCATGGTAATGTTAGCTGTAGAGATCAAGATTTTGTTCCAGGGAGTGAAAGTAAAAAGGCTGTGTAAGGTATTTTAAGCTGTTTATATTGCAGGCAGTCAAGGTTACAGATGCTTACAATAATGTATTACTGGATTGGGTGAGGGTGTAACGCAACTTATCTTGGCTTTTGGTCAACATGATTAATATGTTGCATTGAGCCGATAAAAAGGTGTGTAGTTTAACAGGTTTATAATAACAACGAAGGTTGAATGGCAATAAATCGATCAGCTGCATTGATTAGGGATTGCGCGGTGAGTGCGGGTACGCCGTACACTTCCGTTTGTGCCGCGGTGACGTGTTTAATTTTATTGAGTAACAAATCAAAGTCACCATCGCCGGAAAGTAACACAATGACATCTGCGTGTGCGGCAGTTTCAATCACATCTAGCGTAATACCAACATCCCAGTCACCTTTGGCAGATCCGTCACGGCGTTGTATATAGGGCTTCAGTTTTACCTCAAAACCAATGGTGTTGAGAATTTTCTGAAACCCTTGTTGTTTCGCGTCGCCCTTATCAATAGCATAGGCAACAGCTTTAATGACTTCACGCCCGGCAGTGGCTTGTTGCCAGAAGGCCTGATAGTTAAAATGCCGTTGATAAGCCTGTTTTGTTGTGTAATAAATATTTTGAACATCAACAAATAATGCGACAGTGGTCATCGTTGCCGATTATAGAAATGAGCAGCAATAATCTGCGCCGACAATAACCTTGAGCTTGAAGCTTGATTTTGCGGGGACATTGAAATCTTGTCCCCCTTTAATACGTTGCCATTGATCATTTCCTGGCAGCAATACATCCAGTTCGCCAGCCAAAATTTCCATCAGTTCTGCAGCATCAGTATTAAATGTATATTCACCCGGCAGCATAAAGCCTAAGGTTTTTGTTGAGCCATCGGCAAATTTGATCGTACGACTGGTCACGTTGCCATCAAAATAAACGTTGGCTTTTTTAACAACAGTGACATTATTGAATTCTGGCATGAGGGATCCTTATCCGGCAAGCGTTATGGGAGCGCAATCATACCAGATTGCGCGCTTGAAACGCAGTTTTTCAGTGAAGCTTTTCAATTACCAGTAACCGTGGCGCTGTCTCTGATGGCTGATTACTGTAATGTGTGGTGCAAAGAAAGTGCGTTTGATCGAGACAGCTAAGCCAATGTTCTACGGCAGCGGTTTCGCTATCACCACCTACATGACCCGGATACGCTAATATAGTTAATATGCCGTCGGGTGCTAATAAGTCCAGTGCTACATTTAATGCCACCAAGGTTGATTCACTGTGGGTAATTACCTGCTTATCTGTACCCGGTAAATAGCCTAAATTAAACATAATGACAGCAATCTGTCCATGATGTTGCGCTGGAATGTGTTCGGCCAAGTGCGCATGACAGTTTAAAACCAGGCGCACCTGTTCAAGCAACTGTGCGTAGCGTAATTTAGCGCGTGTCGCGACGATTGCGGCTTCTTGAATATCAAAACCATAGACCATGCCATTCGGTGCAACGTGCCGAGCTAAAAAAAGCGTGTCGTGTCCATTGCCCAGTGTTGCATCAATAGCGATAGCGCCGTTTTGCAGACGTGCTTTCACTTGTTGATGCGCTTGGCTTAAGAGTGAGTTAGATTGATTAGGCTGCATAATATTGATTGTTTGCTAGTGTAAATAACGATGCCTTTATGGCTTAAGTAAATTCTTAGGGCAGTTATACGGTGGCTCGCCGTCACAAATTCCCCAAAAATTCCCAGCACTGCCCTCACTACCCGGCTTCCAGTTTTCTGAAAAGGCTTCAAATGCCACACCAGACCACTGTTTTTGAGCCAGTTTTTTAAAGGTTTCTTTTATCACGAGCAGTTGATTTTCTTTTGAGGGAACACCGCAGTTTTGTTTGGTATGGTTGTTGCTTTCCAGTGAGCCTTTAGGGCCACTGGGCCAGCCAAACTCAGTCACCATAACTGCTTTCTCAGGGTAGGTGCGATGCAGTCTTTCAAGGCGTGCAATATGGAAGTCTGCGGCCTTTTTCGCGGGTGTACAGGGAAACAGGCCAGAGAATTTATTTTCCCACCATGGAAAGATGTTGCTACCGATCCAGTCGACTTGCGTGCCGAAGATAGTGGGTTCACACGGCGTTTTACGGTTACACCATTCCCACCAAGTATCAATGGTGGTAATGGGTTGCTTTACCCCCGCTTTACGCACACTATCAATACAACGGGTGATTTCACTGTCTAATGTGTACCCATTACGGGTTCTGACTTCGGAGCCACAGCTCAGCTTAATGATCGTATCAGGAAATGCTTTGGCGACTTCGATACCACTGGTAATGGATTGTGAATTAACAGCAATGTCTTTGTCTAGCCAGAGGATGGCAATCACTTTAATATTACGCGCTTGCGCGGCGGCAAAAGTATAGTCCAGTCCATTTAACACGCCATAAGTCATGATGCATCGAAACGGCGTTTCGGCGATGAGTTTATCCAATAGTGTGTTAATTAAGGCTCTGGAAGGCGGCGCACCATAGTCAGGGGTAAGTTTACCAACATAAGGACTGAAGGCTGCGCACTGTAATGTTTCTTCAGTGGCCGCTTTTTTTGGGGGGGCGGCTAGATCAGCGGCAAAAACCCGTTGCCCATAAAGAGAAATTATTAAGCAAACCAACGCGAAACGCATAAAATGTGGCATAACCATTCCCTAATGTAAACGTTATTGAGCAAGTGAGGTTGATTTTGCGCTACCAAGCTTAACTTAGCCTGAATTAGCTGCGTGTATTTTACATAGAGTAGCTGTTTTTTGAAGACAATGTGGCTAAGAATAGCGGCCGAACGGTTTAAAATTAAATTGTTCGTGGTACTTATTTTAATCAGAATGCGTCAGCAGTGATTTCAAATGTCACGCATTTTGTAGTCAATTTTAATGTTAGCTAACAAATCTGGAATTAAAGTAGCAATCAACGTTAAAATAGGGGTTTTTATATCTAAATGCCTTAAATTGAACGGATCTTTAATGACTGATTATAAATTGACCCATCTTAAGCAGCTGGAAGCAGAAAGCATCCACATTATTCGTGAAGTAGCGGCTGAGTTTGAGCGCCCCGTCATGCTTTATTCAATTGGTAAAGATTCGGCGGTGATGTTGCACTTAGCGCTGAAAGCTTTTTATCCCGGCAAACTTCCTTTTCCGTTGTTGCACGTTGATACAACGTGGAAATTTAAAGAAATGATTACTTTTCGTGATGAATTTACCCAAAAACTGGGTTTGGATTTACTGGTGTACAGCAATCAAGACGGTATTGATCAAGGCATTGGTCCCTTTTCGCATGGCAGTAAAAAACATACCGATGTGATGAAAACGGATGCTTTAAAACAAGCCCTTAATCATTATCAGTTTGATGCTGCTTTCGGTGGGGCAAGACGCGATGAAGAAAAATCGCGTGCTAAAGAGCGTGTTTACTCCTTCCGTGATAAAAACCATCGCTGGGATCCTAAGAATCAACGTCCTGAATTATGGAATATTTATAACGGCCAAATTGATAAAGGCGAAAGTATCCGGGTGTTTCCATTGTCTAACTGGACGGAATTGGATATTTGGCAGTACATACATTTAGAAAACATCCCGATTGTACCGCTGTATTTTGCTAAAGAGCGTCCAGTCGTTGAGCGTGATGGTATGTTAATCATGGTTGATGATGAACGCATGCCCATTGAGACGCATGAGAAAATTGAAATGAAAATGGTGCGTTTTAGAACCTTAGGCTGTTATCCCTTAACCGGTGCGGTTGAATCAACCGCGACCACATTACCGGAAATTATTCAGGAAATGCTGTTAACGACAACCTCTGAGCGACAAGGTCGTTTGATTGATCATGATCAAGCGGGATCAATGGAACAGAAAAAACGTGAAGGGTATTTCTAGCGATATACCTATTTATCCTCCCTTGTGAAAGAAGGGGGTTAATAATACCCTAACGTTTATGCATTGCATCTCTTTACAACATTCAAAGGAACCCCATGTCCCACCAATCCGATTTAATCAGTACCGATATTAATGCTTACTTGGCACAACACGAACGCAAGGAATTATTGCGCTTTTTGACGTGCGGCAATGTAGATGACGGCAAAAGCACGCTTATTGGTCGATTATTGCATGACTCAAAAATGATCTATGAAGACCAGCTTGCTGCTGTGCAAGCTGATAGTGTTAAATCTGGCACCACCGGTGCGGGTAAAATAGATTTGGCCTTATTGGTTGATGGCTTGCAAGCGGAGCGTGAGCAAGGCATTACTATCGATGTGGCTTACCGTTATTTTTCAACCTCTACGCGTAAATTTATTATTGCTGACACGCCAGGTCATGAACAATATACCCGCAACATGGCGACGGGTGCATCCAGTTGCGATTTGGCGATTATTTTGATTGATGCACGTTACGGCGTACAAACACAAACCAAACGTCACAGCTTTATCGCCTCGTTATTGGGCATAAAACACATTATTGTCGCCATTAATAAAATGGATTTAGTGGATTACAGTGAAGAAACCTTTAAAAGAATCCAAGGCGATTATTTAGAGTTTATTAAAAGCTTGGGGCTACATGATGTGCGCTTTATTCCTTTGTCGGCCTTGGATGGCGATAACGTGGTGAATGCCAGTGAAAATATGGCTTGGTATCAGGGCGAAACCCTCATGCAAACCTTGAACAGCATTGAAATTGCTAGTGATCGTAACTTTACCGACGCACGTTTTCCTGTGCAATACGTTAATCGTCCTAATCTTGATTTTCGGGGTTTTTGCGGCACGGTTGCGTCCGGTATTTTTCATAAAGGCGATATTATTACGGCGTTGCCGTCAGGGAAAAGCAGCAAAATAAAAGCGATTGTGACATATGATGGCGAAATAGAAGAAGCTTATGCGCCGATGGCGGTTACCTTGACCTTAGATGATGAAATCGATATCAGTCGTGGTGATACGCTGATTGGTCTACAAAAAATAGCCCCAACCATTGCTGACCAATTTAAGGCAACCATTGTCTGGATGACCGAGCAATCGATGACGCCGGGTCGGCAGTACACGATAAAACTGGCTACGCGCAGTGTTTCAGGGTCTATCTCCCGTATTCATCACCGTATTGATGTCAATACGCTGGAACATCACGATGCGACAGAGTTAAAGTTGAATGAAATTGGACTCTGTACGGTATCGGTTAATGCACCAGTGGTTTTTGATGCGTATCAGTTAAGCAAAGGTACGGGTTCATTTATCATTATTGACCGCTTAACGAATGTCACGGTGGGGGCTGGCATGATTACCGGCAGTTCCGACAGTATGAATCTTTCAGCCGTCAGTGCGGAAGAACGTGCGGCACGTTATGGACAAACACCGGTCGTGATTAATGTCAGTGGTGCTAATGCGAGTACTTTCGTGTATGTGCTGGAACGGAAATTGTTTGATAGTGGGCATGCCGCCACGGTAGTGGATGCGCACGCTGACGCTAACGTACTGCAAGCGATAAAACAAGCTGGGTTGATTGGCTTAAGTGTGAATACGCCGCTAGCGGATATTCATTTTGACAGTGATACAGTATCGCTGGATGATATTGTTACGGCGTTGAAAGAACAAAAAATTATTGTTTAATGGCTTGGTTTCCGTTCATGGTGAGCCAAGGCATCCATGAACGGATTATCCGTTTTAGCCAGCTATTTTTATAACAGCTGTCTTTTTTTAAGTTCACTAAGTACGCGCGTTGATGAGTGGCAATTATTACAATTGTATAAAAAAGAACGCAATTGGACGTTATCAAATAAAGGCATGCGGTTTTTTATTAACTTTAATAGATAAATAGGTGGCGGATCTACGAGCAATGTTTTTGCGCCATTCATCATCCAGATAGGTTCTGAAAAGCCGGAAGGCATTAAGAGTTGAAATCTGGTTCTAGCAATGATTTCCAGCTCAGCGGCGTAGCCAAGTCCTTGTAAATAGGTAACGTTAGTATCAGGAATCGCTAGCTTATCACCCGTAAACTTGGCATTTATTTCACCATCTAATACGCCGGAACTGTTACGTTCCTGGGATAATTCCGAATTACGCGCTGGCTGATAATTCATACCTGCAACGATAACGTGTAAACCATATTCTTCCGTTAAACACTTAAACAAATCTGACTTTGTTTTAAGAATATCTTTTTTGGATGCCTGTCCGTAAGGTTTAATCGCCCCGCCAGCAGCGCGATAACGCCATAAATAGCCGACGCTTTGCGTAATATTTTCTTCTGTTAATCCATAAAGGGCTAGTAGGTGCGCATAATGTGTGAGACCCACGTCACTCAATACTAAGCGTACGGGATTATGCGCATAATTATTAGTGCGTATAACCGACCAAGGTAACCACGCTTTTTCAAAATCAAATTTACGCAATTCATCACTGGATAAGTGAGCAAGAATATCTACCCTTAATTCACCGTCATTAATCTGAAATTGATCAAATCGGTCAATATTACAGTCTGGAATTTTGTCCCACAGATGAATTTCATCAAACATATCCAAGTTGTAATGCTTAAAAGCCTCCAGCCGATCTGCGCAAGAAAAAAATGCGATTAACTGATCATTTGCATATTTTTCTTTTAATAACTTAAAAGAGAGTGCCTGCTCGTAAACATCTCCAAGAGCACCATGCAAGATCGATCCTATCCTCATCTAAAAACCCCTTAAAAATAAGTACAAAATATTAACCAACCTGTATATTATACGTAAGTATGTATGTATGTTTTTTGAGCGCTGCTAGATCAATCTTTAATCCATTCTTCAAGCGCAGCGATAATGCTCTTCGCCTGATCTTTGCTGGAAATATTAAATTTAGACTTTTGCTGATATTCGCCATTGCGTTTTTGATAACGACGAATGGTGTATTTATCAGGGCCGTATTCTTCTTTGGCGCGATTCCAGTCTTGATAACGATACATAATGGTCGCCCAAGCACCTTTGGTCAGTACTTTTTTGTCCAATTCTTTAACCGTTTCTATTCCTTCGTCTTCATAGGTGACGGTTAATTCATCCACTGTTTCAGCCATGCTATCTCCACATTTGTTAGGTTATTTATTGATCAACAATTATTTTAACGTGATCTGTACATTCTACTGTTTGGAACACGGTTCCTGCATTGCCTGCTATTGACTAATAAACAGCCCAAAGGCACGGCTACCGTTTCCGGTGGGGATGGTATCAACGACAGTTAGTGTTTTTGCGTCAATGACCGATACGGTATTATCAAACCAATTGGCAACATAGACGTGTTGTCCATCAGGATGTGTACTAATTCCTTCGGGTTTATCGCCTACCTCAATCACAGCAAGCTCGGTTAACGTCGCAGTATCAATGACAGAGACTGAATCGTCTTCCTGATTGGTGACAAATAAGCGACTATCATTTAATGCTAACGTCGTTGCGTAGGGCAGGGTTTTAACCTTTACGGTAGCTACTTTTTTTAAATGCTGATTGTCTAAAACGGTAACGTCATCGCTTTCGACATTGGCGACATAAAGGCGCTGACCTTTACTGTCAATACTTAAGCCAAAGGGATGCTCTCCGACTTTTGTAACATTACGTTCGGTCAAGGTATGCAAATCAATTTGCGAAACAGAATTACTTAAACGATTGGCAACGTACAGCCAGCGATTATCTGGACTGACGACTAGGCCGGATGGTGATTCTCCAACCGGAATGGTAGCCTTGATTTTAAAATCAACCGTATCAATGACGGCGACGGTATTTTTATACCAATCCGCCACAAACAGTCGCTGCCCCGATTTATCGACGGCAATGCCTAATGCACCGCTACTGCCTAGTGGCACGTGTTTAAGCAGTTTATGCTGTTTAGCATCAATAACGGCAAAACCATTTGCCTCAGGGGTTGAAATGTAGACGGTGTTACCATCCGGCGAGAGTGCAACGCCAGCGGGTTTTCCGGTTATTTTAACGGTATCAATAACTTTAGCAGACGCTGTATCAATGATAGAGACACTGTCATCCAGTTGATTACTGATGTAAGCAAAAGGCTGCGCAGAAAGAGCTGTGCTAAAAAAAACAGTAGCAAGAAAACTCGCTACTGTTTTTGGGTGATTATACATCACGGATGTATTTCCTTATTTTTCAGCTAAGGCTTTCAGGTTTGCCAAGCCTGTTTTAAATAAATCTGCTACGGCAGTGTTAGCCGCTTCTTCATTCATTTCAGCAGGAGGGTTGTTGTTCATGTATGCACGGTAATAACCTGCTTTCCAAGTGACGACTGAGGCAGCACCTTCTGCTTTGACCTGAATGTCAGCGGCGTAATTTCCGACTGGAAATGCAGGTACTTTTTCGTCTTGTCCGGAATGTGAAATGGTGGCTTTGGTACTCATATCCGTGATTTTGTAAGAGTACATCATTTTAGCGTCATCATGCTTTTTTAACTCTTCAGTGATCTTGCCACCGTCTTTTAAAGTTAATACGCGTGTTGCACCATCTTTATTGCCGCCTTTTGCGGAAACGCTGGCGATAGCTGGCAGCCAAGACATGTCATCAAAGTTTTTAATAATACCCCAGACTTTGTCGGCAGGCGCATTAATAGTAACACTGTCATGCGTTTTTTGACGCACTGGCCCATGCGCATTGGCAGTCGCAGTGAAAAGGAACAAGGCAGCTGAGGCGAATAAGGTGATTTTTTTCATCGTTAATGTCCTGAGTTAAAAAACGTAATAAAGCTAAACGGCTCATTATATGACAACACAACCATGCGAAGAAATGAAAATTAACTAAATTCAAATGGACGCAGACTTTTGCTGCCTGCAAAATAGCGCAAACAGTCATCACTTTATATTACAGGTAAAAAACATGCAGACGCTCGCTAAAATTATTTTAATTACTGGTTGCTCCACAGGCATTGGTTATCACACCGCTGTTGAACTTAAAAAACGTGGTCATCGTGTCATCGCCTCAGCGCGTAAGTCCGCTGATGTTGCAGCGCTCTTAGCGCAAGGCTTTGAAGCCGTACAATTGGATTTGGCAGATTCCAACAGTATTCACGCTGCGGTTAAACACGTACTGCAATTAACCGATGGACACTGTGATGTGCTATTTAATAATGCTGCCTTTGGACAGCCGGGAGCGGTTGAAGATTTAAGCCGTGCTGTGTTACGCCAGCAATTTGAAACTAATTTTTTTGGTACGCATGAATTGACCAATTTAATACTGCCCGTCATGCGGCGCCAAGGGCAGGGTAGAATTATTTATAACAGCTCAATACTAGGCTTGGTTGCCATGACCTATCGTGGTGCTTATAACGCCAGTAAGTTTGCGCTGGAAGGCTTAGCGGATACCTTAAGATTAGAGCTGCATGGCTCTAATATTCATATCAGCTTAATTGAACCGGGACCTATTTTAAGCGATTTTAGGAAAAATTCTTTTGCACTTTTTCAACAGAATATTCAGGTTGAACACAGCATGCATCAGCAAACTTATCAGGTAATGGCGGAACGCTTGACGAAAGAGGGGGCTGCCGTACCGTTTACTTTACCTGCCAGTGCAGTCGTTAAAAAAGTGATCCATGCAGTAGAAGCAAAAAAGCCCTGCATTCGGTATTATGTGACGACACCGACCTATGTATTTGCTTTTTTAAAACGCCTATTGCCCGTTGCTTGGTTGGATTATTGCTTAAGACAAATATAGGCTAGATAGAAAAAGACCACTGTTAAAAAGTCTCAGATTGGTTGAATGAATGCGTAGAAAATAAACAATCTATAAAATATAAAACAAAAGCCACAACACGGTAGATTGCAACATTAAAAGATATGTTACACTATTTCCGTGCGCTTTTTAGGGTAACTACTAGAGTGCCATATTAAAATTACAATACTATTACATTGAGGATTTATAAACCATGAGAAATTCTAAAAACGTATTTTTAGCGTTGGTTATTACAACATTAAGCTTTTTTTCTTCTTTGGCATTAGCCGAAGGTGGATTGCCTGACATTGAAAATGTATGTATCAAACTTAAAGCAGCTTCTGCTTCTATCGCTTCTGGTGCATCAGCTGACGCATCTGCGGCTTTAGCAAAAGAAGCAATAGGCTTAACGAAAGACATCATCATCAGTGATAAAATCACTATTGCACGCACCAAAGCAACCAATGGTATTAAAGCGGCTGTTACTGCGCTTAAAAAAGGCGATACACAATCTGCTGATGAATTATTAAGAAAAGCAACTGAAGACTTTGAAGGTTTAAAAAAAATGCTTTAAGACTGGCATTGATTATTGGGACACCTGATACTTAAGGCTTGTTCGCCCAGTCCATGGGTGTCCTGATTATTGCTTCGAACTACACTTGTTATAGAAACAGCGTAAACCACCTGCATGGGCAGTACATCTGCATCAAAAACAGTCCCTCTCTTTGCCGCACTAATTCAGTTAACGATAATCCTCTACGGTACGATTAACTCGACAATGACGGCCATTATTTTCAGCGTGATTAGCGATTGACTTGAGGAATGCTTTATTAGATAATTCTAATTTTGAATATTATAATTATCTAATGAATGACTTCACACCTTATTCTGCTTTAGCGGGCGGGATGTTAATCGGCTTGTCAGCAGCGTCCTTACTGTTTTTGATTGGTCGAGTTGCGGGTATTTCAGGCATACTGGCAACTGTCTTGACAGAAAAACCGAACACAAGTAGTTGGCAAATTTATTTTTTAATGGGTCTAGTGATAAGCCCTTTGTTGACTAATTTAGCGAGTATCCTGCCACCAGATGTTCGGCTTAATCAGCCGTTACCTATTATCGTTATTTCAGGTTTATTGGTGGGTTATGGCTCACGACTAGGGAGTGGATGCACCAGTGGTCACGCAGTTTGTGGTCTGGCAAGGTTATCCAAACGTTCAATAGCGGCGACAGTCACGTTTATGCTGGTCGCATTCATCACGGTTTTTGTCGCCAATAACGGGATGGGCATATAATTATGCTGAAAAATTTAGCCGTATTAGGCAGTGGTGTGCTTTTTGGCTTAGGGCTTATTATTTCTCAAATGGTCAACCCTAAAAAAGTCATTGGTTTTCTGGATATTACCGGGAACTGGGATCCCAGCTTAGCGTTTGTTATGCTTGGAGCGTTAGTAATACTGGGTGTTACACAGCATTTTATTCTGAAAAAGCCAAAACCATTATTAGCTGCACAATTTCATCAGTCCACTAAAAAGGATATTGATACGCGATTGATTGTCGGTGCAAGCCTTTTTGGTTTGGGGTGGGGGCTGGCGGGTTACTGTCCTGGCCCTGCGTTGGTTTCGATTGCTTATGGACAACTGGAGGCGGGATTATTTTGTCTGGCAATGTTCGCGGGAATGTGGTTTTTTTCTTGGTTGCACGCTAGTAAATAAGTGCTGCGTACCGGTTAGATTCGCACTTATTCTGCAATCATCTCGGTGAGAATACCGAGATGATTGGACAGAAAAGAGGGGGTCTAATTCGTTTCTTCAATAAACGAATTTTCTATAGGCACCTGAACATAATGCTTCTTGTCATCCCAAAAGTAATAATAGCCCTTCTCATCTGACGTGACTTTACCGTTCTTAATCATCCATGTTTTGGTTGTTGAGCCATTGGCATACGTAACCAAATAATTACTGTCCAAAAGTTCCACTGCTTTTCTGGAAAATTTGTTTTGCTGATCTTGAGTACATCCCGTGATTAATACTAATAAAGCGATTATTTTTACTGTATTCATTATGCGTGTTTACCCGTGATGATCTATAAAAAATTATGCTGATAGCGTTGCAAAGCGGCCAGCGTGGAAAAATTAAAAAGACCGAGCGGCAAACAATCCCGCTCGGTGCTAGAGGAGCTTTTATTGGTTATTTTGTAACGCTGCAATACGATCTGCTAACGGTGGGTGACTCATTAATAATTTTCTAACTCCGCCGCCATTAATACCAAAAGCCGCCAATTGCCCAGGTAATTCTGTAGGCTCTTGTGCGCGTTGTAAGGCTTTAAGTGCATTGATCATATTATCACGACCCGCCAGCTTTGCACCGCCAGCATCTGCTTTAAATTCTCTGTAGCGCGAAAACCACATGACTAGCATGGAAGCCAAAAAGCCAAACAGCATTTGCGCCGCCATTTGTACAATATAGTAGGCAGGCCCTTGTCCCCGTTCTGTTTTGAATACCACGCGATCAACCACATGTCCGATGAGCGTAGCAAAGAAATATACAAAGGTATTAACCACGCCTTGCATTAACGACATGGTAATCATATCACCGTTAGCAACGTGAGAAATTTCATGGCCGATGACTGCTTCAACCTCATCGTGGTTCATGTTATTTAACAAGCCGGAGCTAACCGCCACTAAGGCACTGTTACGGTTCATACCCGTTGCGAACGCATTAGAGTCTGGTGTATTAAAAATACCCACTTCCGGCATATCAATACCCGCTGCTGCTGCTTGTCTTGCCACCGTATCCAACAACCATTGTTCTGTTGTATCTTGAGGTGAGGTTATCACCTGCACACCCATCGACGACTTTGCCGCTGATTTTGACATTAACAGCGAAATAAAAGACCCTGTCATACCTATTGCGGCAGACATAACCAATAAACTGTTTAGGTTAAGATCAATGCCTTGCGCATCTAAAACACTACTTAAGCCCAACAGATTAAAAACAATACCGATCACGATTGTTATGGCAAAATTGGTGGCTAAAAATAGAATAATTCGCATCATGCCTTTATACCTATAAGTAAATGAATGAAAATAGTATTATGGTGATTGCATGGAATAAAGCAAGAGCAAGCCATCAATATTATTAAAAGTTTTATAGGCGAGGTAATATGAACAAAAAATACGCGAATGTCTTAGCGGGTTTATTCCTGTTAACTTCAGGACTGGCTTTGTCCGCTAACGCGCCACGGGCTGTTTTACAGCAGTTACATGTGCCAGACGGCTTTAAAATCTCTCTGTTTGCGGATAATGTTCCCAATGCGCGCACGCTGGCTTTAGGTGATAACGGCATTGTTTATGTCGGAACGCGTCAAGAAGGCAGTGTCTATGCCTTGCAAGATACCAATCAAGACGGTATCAGTGATAAACGCTACACGCTCGGTAAGAATTTACACCTGCCGAATGGGGTTGCCTACAAAAACGGCGCGCTGTATGTTGCAGAAGTTAATCGCATAATCCGTTTTGATAACATAACCACACAACTAGACAATCCCCCCCAGCCGAAAGTTATTTACGATCAACTGCCTAAAGATGAGCATCACGGTTGGAAATATTTGCGCTTTGGGCCTGATAATAAATTATACACGGCGGTCGGTGCACCCTGTAATATCTGTGAACCGCAACAGGCTATTTACGGCTCATTGCTTAGATTAAATGCGGATGGCAGTGATGTTGAAATTCTAGCGCATGGCATTCGTAATACCGTGGGTTTTGATTGGCGGCCTACCACTGGACAATTGTTTTTTACCGAGAATGGACGTGATTACTTAGGCGACGATGTACCGCCGGATGAGCTAAATCAATGGTCAACCAAAGGGCAGCATTTTGGCTTCCCTTATTGCCATGCTGGCGATATTACTGATCCTGAGTTTGGTGGCACGAAACGTTGCGAGCAATTTGTCGCACTGGCATGGAAGTTTAGCGCCCATATGGCTCCATTAGGTATGCGCTTTTATACCGGCTCACAATTCCCTGCGCAGTATAAAAACCAATTATTCGTCGCGCAACATGGCTCATGGAATCGCAGTAAAGCGCATGGGTATCGCGTGGTATCGCTAGCGTTTAAACAAGGAAAACCCTCGTCAGAAACTGTCTTTGTTGATGGCTGGCTGACCGATAAAGGTGAGGTACTTGGCAGACCCACCGATATTTTACAACTGCCTGATGGCAGTCTATTAATTGCCGACGATACCCTCGGCGTCATTTATAAAGTGGAATACCCTGATCATTTATGATAAAAAAATCTGAAATCATTCATCATGAAACCTTGTACGAAGGCTTCTTTACCATGGAACGCTACCAGTTTAAACATACCTTGTTTGCTGGTGGCTGGAGTGAACCCGTGGAGCGTGAATTATTCCGCCGTAATAATTGTGTCGGCGTCTTGTTATACGATCCCCAGCGTGATGAAGTGGTCTTAATTGAACAATTTCGAGTCGGTGCTATGGCACAAGGCTTCGCTGCAGAACACAGCTGGTTAATTGAGATTGTAGCGGGTGGTATTGAAGTGGGTGAAACCGCCGAACAGGTGGCTTATCGAGAGTCACTTGAAGAAGCGGGTTGTGAAATTCAAGCGCTAAAACTGATCAATAAATTTTATACCACGCCGGGTGGTTGTTCAGAATTATTATCCCTGTTTTGTGGCAAAGTGGATGCCTCAAGCATTGGTGGTATTCATGGTTTAGATGAAGAGCAAGAAGATATTCGGGTGTTTACGGTTAGCTTTACAGACGCTTACCAGATGCTTGAACAAGGCTTGATTATGTCCGGTATTCCCATTATCGCGTTGCAATGGCTGGCATTAAATCGAGAAAAACTCCAGCGTGAATGGCTGGCTGTTTAGCGCATTTTCTGCCATGCGCTAATTGGAATGGTCGCGGGTATAAAATGGCTTTATTTAATCTAACCTTCAACAGCCCTGTGAATAAAACATGATACAGTTCTTTAGTCTTTTTATGGTTATATTGACGGTTTTATTTGTCGGCGAATTAGCGCTGCCAGTACAGGCGTATCTTATTATTCCCTTCACCGAAGCTATCGCCCATATCAGTGCGGGGCTTATTCAGATATTCGATGAAAAAGTCATTTTTCGAGGTGTAGAGATTATTAATACGGCAAACGGTTTTGCTGTTTCCATTCAGGCGGGGTGTAATGGCGTTGAGGCCGCGATCGTGCTGATCGCCGCAATACTCGCTTTTCCGGCCTCTTGGTCGGCTAAGCTTATCGGTGTCATTGTCGGTTTTTTAAGTGTGCAGCTTTTAAATATCTTGCGTATTATTAGTTTGTTTTATTTGGGACAGTGGAATTTTGATGCCTTTAACTGGGCGCATTTATACATTTGGCAGGCATTAATTATGCTGGATGTGTTGGTGGTTTTTTTACTCTGGCTGAAGTTTAGCGCACGTCCCGTAAAATCATGACGATACAAAATGCTCCACCAGTCTTTTCATTAGGCCAATTTTTCTGGAAAACCCTGCTGTTCATGCCCATTTGTTTTGGCGTGTGGTATCTCACCGCAACGCTGTGGACGTGGCCGATTGCCTGGGTTGCCAATGCTATTCTACAGGTTTTATTTCCGGCGCTGATTGCGGGCGTGGAACATGTCGGTACGACACTGGATATTGTTACGTGTTTGGGTGATTTGGCGCAATATGCAACAAACAAAACTATGGCAGCGTTGGTTTTTACGCTCAACCCTTTACTGTATGCTTACAGTTTGGCCTTATATTCAGCAATGTTGCTGGCATCAAGGCGACGTATTTTATCGGCATGGCTGATTGATATAAGTATTTTAATGGCTGCTATTGTTTTTGGCGTGTGTTTTGATGTATTAAAAAACATTGCTTTTGATTTGGCTCCGCCGGGCATGAGCTATCCTACGGGTTTCTCAAGCTGGCAGCTGAATTTAATCGGCGTGGGTTATCAATTGGGCTATTTGGTTTTGCCCGCCATTACACCGCTGATTCTTTGGGTAAATGCGAATAAAACGTTTTTTAAGCGCTTTTTTGATTGATCATCCTGTCTAAATTTAAACAGCTTTATTTACATCAATTTTTATTTTTTTAACGCATACAATACCGCTATGAAATTTTGGGAAACAAAAAAACTGCATGAAATGACGCCTAATGAATGGGAGTCCTTGTGTGATAACTGTGGCAAATGTTGTCTGCATAAATTAGAAGACGAAGATACCGGTGAGATTTATTTCACCAGTGTCGTCTGTAATCTTATTGATTTAGACACCTGTCGTTGCACACATTATGAAGATCGTTGTACCCGTGTGCCGGAATGCATTGATTTAAAGCAACATGATTTTGCAGCCTATACATGGTTGCCCAGCACTTGTGCGTATCGCTTACTTAGCGATGGCAAGCCTCTGGAAGCTTGGCATCCGCTAGTGTCCGGCGATCCCAATAGTGTTATAGAGGCGGGCGTGTCTATTCGTAGCTATGCGATGAAAGAAGAAGATGTTGATGATATTGAAGACCATATCATTGAATGGCAAAGTTAAGGCTTGACTGTAAATAGCGACCTTGGTATTGCTGCTGATCTGTTTTGGATTACTAGCGGAATACTTTTGCTAAATGCGTACCACTACGAAAATCCGCTAGCGGTTTATGGGTGCTATTAATGAGCACGGTACATAAAAATGGTGGGCGTGTTTAAATTACGCAAAATCACGCGTAACAAGATTGTTACGCGTGATTTTTTAGCGTCTACAGCATTGCTATGTGAACGCATGCCTCCATCAACGAGCCATGTTATTAGCTAAATTGACTTGTTGCAAATTAGCGGCGGTATTCATACAATTTCGCTGCAATGCCAATACCTTGTGAAATAGGGCTGCGCCCGCAAGGTTTTCTCTAGGTTATCATAGAGCTTTCGGCTGAAAAGACAGTCACAGTAGTAGGTTGTGTTTTGTAGCGTAATGAATAAGCTCCACATTTTTAGTCATCTGCATCTTTTTCAGGAGACGCGTCCGGAAAGTACTAATGGTTTTGACGCTCAAGGTCATTTCATTCGCAATTTCGGTTAGCGCTTTACCTTTCACAATACCGGAAAAAACCTGAAATTCGCGGTCAGATAAGGTTCTATGCGGTTCTTTTTGCTTGTTGGGGCTCAATTCATTAATCAGTTGCTCAGCCAGAGCCAGACTAATGTATTTTTCGCCATTGGCCAGTTTTCGAATGGCGGTAAGTAATTGTTCCGGCGCAGAGGCTTTGGTAAGATAACCATCAACGCCTGCCCTTAGCATTCTAATGGCGTATTGATCTTCAGGATACATACTCATTATGAGGATAGGATGCTGCGGAAACTGCTGTTTAGCTTGTTTAATAATTTCCAGAATATTTTTTCCGGGCATGGAAATATCTAACAATAAGAAATTCCAGCCACCATTGCGGACGAGGGCATAAGCCTCATCGCCGTCGCTGGCCTCGGCAACTATTTCAATATCAGGGCTATCGGCTAAGATTTGTCGCATACCTTCGCGGACGATGGCATGATCATCCGCCATTAAAATTTTAATCATCGTGATTCCTTTGTTCGGTTGAATGAATGGGCATGGTTAGTACCAAGGTGGTACCTTTTTGTAATTGGCTGCTCAGGGTAATGTGGCCATTAAAACTGTTAGCACGCTCATGCATGCCTAAGATACCAAATTTACCCGTTTGCTGCATTTGTGCTGGGGCTATGCCGCAGCCATTGTCGGTGAGAGTTAGAATTAAATTATCTTCATCCATTTCTATTGTCAGTGTTGCTTCGGTTGCTTTTGCATGTAGGGCAATATTGGTTAAGGCAGTTTGCAATATTCGAAAAATAGCGGTTGATTTTTGGGTGTCGATGTTTAAGTCAGCGTCCGGTAGGCTTATGCTACAGGTAATATCCGTGAGCTTTTTAAATTCTGTAAATTGCCAATCGATAGCCGCAAACAACCCCAAATGATCCAAAATACTGGGTCGTAGTTGTGTCGCTATGTTCCTAACGGCTTGAATAGCTTGCTCAAGTCGCAAGGTCATTTTGTAGATTTTTTTTTGAAAATCAGATAGGTTCTTCGGTAGTTTTTTGTTTAACCAGCTTAAATCGATTTTAAGAGAGGTCAGTATACTGCCAAATTCATCGTGGATTTCCTGCGCAATTCGGGTTTTTTCCGCTTCCATCACCGCATTTTGGTGTTGTGTGAATTCTCGTCGCTGTCTTTCGGTCTTTTTTTGCTGGGTTATATCCAGATACGTTCCGGCCATCCGTACCGGTTTACCTTCCGCATCCCATTCGACTATTTTGCCGCGCGTTAATATCCATAGCCATTGACCATTTTTATGTTGTAACCTGCAGGACGCCATATAGTAAGGTAGTTCTTTTTTTATATGCCGCTCTAGTGCCGTATTTATGACATTCAAATCGTCTTTATGGACGATTTTTTTCCAACTGTCAATAGAGGGGAGGATTTCTTCAGGCTCGTAGCCAAGTATGTTACACCATTGTACGCTAACGACAGCTGTGCCAGTGGATATGTGCCAATCCCACATGCCCATATCGCCGCCCTCCAAAGCCAAATCCAAGCATTGTTTGGCTTGTAGTACTTGTTCGGTAAGTTGCTTTTGTTTGGTTATGTCAATACCTATGTGCATAAGATTGGTATATGTACCGTCGTCTTCAAGCAGTGGTACTTTAAGCGTCCTTAACCAGTGTCTTGACCCATCGGCAAAGGTAACCTGTTTTTCAGTCATACCGAAAGGTTTGTCGTTATTGATAACCGCGTTATTTTTATTAAAAGGCGTATTATCTTCCGTGATAGCCTGACAAAAAGCACAGCTACTCTGACCTTCAACAAACATGCTTGGCGTACCAAATGCCTCTTCAATAGCCTTGTTGGCAAGGCTATAAACGCCTCCTAGGTTCTGTACACAAATCAAGGCTGGAATCGTATCAATAACTTGCCGTAAAAAAATCCGCTGTTGTTCTAATTCTCGTTCAAGTTGTTTGCGGATGGTGATGTCGCAAAGAAAACCGTGCCAAAGTATCGAACCATCTGCTTCTCGTTGTGGAATTGAATGACCACTGACCCATGTCATGCTATTGCCATTCAGTTGCATTCGGCATTCATGGTTCCATGGCATCATGTCTTCAGCTGATATTTGGATGCTCTGTTTTAAATCCGCTAAATCATCTGGATGTATAAGTGTTATCAGTGATGACGCGTCCTCTCGTAGTGCATCGGGATTTAAACAATAGTGTTCATGACGGAAATCGCTGATAAATGGAAAGCAAGAGCTGCCATCAGGGCGCAGTAAAAATTGATAGATAATACCCGGTAATAAACTGACTATTTCTAATTGTTGCTGTTGCGCGGCAAGTTGTTGCGTTTTTTGTTCGAGTTCACGGTCGGTTTTTTTAAATTGTTCAATCGTGGTTATTGCAATATGGATTTCAACTTTAGCGGCATTAGTGTTCAATAAGCCATCACATTTAACCCAAAAAGCGTGTCCAGTTTGATTACGTAAACGTAATTCGCAGCTTTGGATCTCTCCGGTATCTATGATAGCTTGCTGCCAAAGATGTAGCACGGATTGATCGCTGGCAATGACGTAGTCGGAAAATAACTGATTTATTAAGGTGGCTTGCGCATCAATGCCTAATAATAGCTGCTTTAGCGTTCTGTTTGCATTCAGTAAGCAGCCATCTTGATGGATCACTGCAAAACCGATCGGCGCGCATTCATACAGGTTGAGCAAGCTTGGTTGTGGTGTAAATGATACCGTTTGATCAAGTTTTTCCGTCATGTGTCATTCCTTTTTACAAATACTGACCAGCAGTTGGCGCACTACATTATATGAAATATAATCATCTTGGTGATCAATACTCAGGGAATTATCGTATATCTCACTAAATTGCGCTAAAATAATCATTGTTTAACCTACTATAAAAGTCAAGATATGCAAATTGTACTCGCTAATCCTCGTGGATTCTGTGCCGGTGTAGACCGTGCGATTGAAATTGTTGATAGAGCTATTGAAGCTTTTGGTGCGCCCATTTATGTTCGTCATGAAGTCGTTCATAATCGAACGGTGGTTGAAGGGCTGCGAGAAAAGGGCGCTATTTTTATTGAAGATTTAACCGATGTTCCCGTTGGTTCAACGCTGATTTTTAGTGCGCACGGCGTGTCTAAAAAAGTACAAGAAGAGGCTAAGCAGCGTAAATTAACGGTGTTTGATGCCACTTGTCCGTTGGTCACCAAAGTACATATTCAAGTGGCGAAACATGCCAAAGCAGATCGCGAAGTTATTTTGATTGGTCATGCAGGGCATCCGGAAGTTGAAGGGACGATGGGGCAGTATGAAAAAAGTACGCAAAACGGCGCTATTTATTTGGTAGAAACGCCCGCAGATGTGACCAAGTTGGAGGTGAATAACCCGAATAATCTAGCTTATGTTACGCAAACAACCCTATCAATGACTGATACAAAAATAATGGTTGACGCCTTGCACGCACGTTTTAGCTGCATTCAAGAACAGAAAAAAGATGATATTTGTTACGCCACACAAAATCGTCAGGATGCTGTGCATGATTTGGCTAAAATTAGTGACATTATTTTGGTCGTGGGTTCCCCTAATAGCTCTAATTCCAACCGTTTGCGTGAGATAGCGGTGCAATTGGGTAAGCCGTCCTATTTAATTGATACGGCCGCCGATATGCAACTGGAATGGTTTGAAGGCATCGATGTCATTGGTGTAACTGCCGGTGCCTCAGCACCTGAGGTACTGGTGCAAGCGGTGATTGAGCAGTTAAAACAGTGGGGCGGTACAACTGCTACTGAGCATAAAGGTATCGAAGAAAAAGTGGTCTTTTCGTTACCAAGAGAATTGATTAAACACTGTAACACGTAAGTGCAGTAGAAAATATTAGCCGCGTCATTTAGGGGCGGCTTTTAAAAAATCGCTAGCAATGTCATGCATTTATCTTCGCGCCTTTTGTTTGATGGGGATCTCGCTCCGTTGCGCGGTTTTGCGAGCTTCCTTTGCGGCGCTGCCAAGGTCTTTTACGTGATGAATTAACGCGTTTTATTTGCAGGGGTTGTTGCTTTATCTCAACCTCTTGTAGTAGTTGAAATATATCTGGCGGCATGCCGGGAGGTAAGTCAATAAGCGTGTAGTTACTGCGTATATCCAGATAACCAATACTGTTTCTATCTACACCGGACTCATCAATTAAAACGGCTTTAATCTCATCGGCTGAAACGTGATGATCACGCCCAATCTCTATACGATACCGTACCATTTTCTGTTTATCGACAACTTCCGCGTTTTTTGGTGCTAGTGTAAGCTGTTCGGCGGGCTGCTTTTTTCCAGCAACACCCGTTGGTATCAGAGCATCAGGTCGTAGCATCGCATGGCAGGACGCGATGGTCGCTGCATCAAGATGTAAGAGTGCAGCAGCCAGCGCCAACGGTTGGATATGCAAATTTTCGGCAATCTTTCCTAGGTGTTTTTGTAACAGATCGGTATTGGTTGTCGCAAGAACGTCCTGGATATGTTGGCTAAAGGTATGTTCACTATCAACACTCATGGCGTGCCACTCTTTTTCAAGCTATAAGGCGATTGCTGAGGCGTAGATTGTTCAGTTTTCATACGTAAGACTATAAACGGTTCGTAAAAATTTCAACATATGCTTCGTCACGCAAACGACGCAACCAAAGCTCGGTTTCCTCTTCTATTTTACGTTCTCGAATCGCATCACGAACTTGATTTTTCTTATAATCAGTAGAGTTATCTTGCTGACTGCGATCCAGTACTTGAATTAAATGCCAGCCAAATTGTGTTTGTATCGGTTGACTAATCTCATTAACCTTTAGGTTATTCATGGCTTTCTCAAAGTCAGGGACTAACGCGCCGGGCACTACCCAATCTAAACTACCGCCTTTCAGCGCAGAGCCTTTGTCGTCAGAGTGCGCGCGAGCAAGCGCTGCAAAATCATCGCCTTCGGTGATACGCATTTTTAAAGCCAATAAGCGTTTTCTGGCTTCGTTATCATCGACCAGTTCATTGGTTTTAATCAGAATATGACGGACTTTTGTTTTGGTCAGAATATGCGATTGTGCTTTACTTAAACCTTTAAAATCCAGTAGCTTAATAATATGAAAACCACTGGGACTGCGAATGGGTTCACTGATGTCACCCGCTACCATTTTAGCGGCCACATCGACGAAAATAGTCGGCATTTGTGCCAAGGTACGCCAACCTAAATCACCGCCTTGTAAGGCTTGAGCATCGTCTGACATTTCAATGGCGGTTTTGGTGAAGTCTGCTTTAGTGCGTAATGTTGCTACAACGCCATCTGCTTTGCGCTTAGCGGCTTGAATCACTGTCGCTGAGGCTGATCCTGGAATCGCAATGAGGATATGCCCCAAGTGATATTGCGATTTATCCAATGTTATTTCGCCTTGCGTTTCAAGTGCGTGCTCAACTTCACTGTCAGTTACTTTTATTTGGCCACCAATCTCGCGGGCGCGTAACTGATTGATGACGATTTCATGGCGAATGTTTTCTTCAAAATCTTCATAATTCATTTTTTGTGACAACAATTGTTTTTTGAAGTCATCCGTATTCATGTTATTGCGTTGAGCAATATCTGCAACGGCAGATTGCAGGTTTTCATTGGTCACTGTAATGCCGGAGGTTTTGGCCAGATGACGTTGTAATTTATCAACAATAATACGTTCTAACACTTGACGTTTTAAGACGTTTTCAGGCGGTAGGGCGACTTTATTGGCTTTTAATTTTTGCAGTATCGCGGCGGTTTCATTTTGCAGTTCGCTGCTCAATACCACATCGTAAAAATTTAAATGTAGACATTATTTTATAAATCACTGTAACCAAAAATACTTTTCTTCAGGAAGGCATCGACGTTATCACCAAACGACGAGAGACTTTTTAACTCAATTTGAAACATGACGGTGGTCTGGCTATCACCATTGACTGTGGGTTGGGTAGCATTTGTCGTACTCAACAACGTGAGACCATTGATGTAATGTCGGCCAATAATTCTAAAGCGCCAGCAACAGTTTTCTTTTTCCAGACCTAAAAAACTCTCTGCGGTTCTATTATACAAGAAAGAATATTGCCAACGACCTACGGCATGCCAGTTGTCAAAAAGTGGTAGGCGGAAAGATACGTCACCCTGTCTGATAACATCGTTATTTGAAAATGAGGATAAACCACTTACAGAGTTATACTGTGAGTAGTCTGAAAGTAAGGCAAATGTTGGGTTATTACGTTGATGATAGCCAATATTAAATAGCTGTCCCCATTTGTTTTTGTAATGAAGATCAATCTGTTTGCGCGCAATGGTGTTGCCATAAGGATCCCACTGCAAACCGGATGAAAAAGAAACCTCATCTGTTAATTGCCCACTCATTTCCGTGATCATATTTGAAAATTGATTGGTTTCATTATTTTTGGTGAGCAAGCTATAGCTTGGTGATGCTAGTGTCGGATTTTTGATCAGCATTTTTTGTTGCTGACGGTCTTGAAAATACAAAATATCACCGACACTTAATTTTAAACGCTCACGACCAGTATCCGCATCTACAAAACGCGAGGTTAAGGCAACGGTGAGTTGATTGGCATTCTGTATCCGGTCAATACCACTGAAGCGGTTCTCTCTGAATAAACTGTCAAAATTGGTATCGTAGGGCGTGGTATCAAAAATAGGAATGTCATCTTGCTTTGATTTTGGCACGTACAGATAAAATAAACGGGGCTCTAGCGTATGTGTGAAGTTAGCTACCGCCACGCTGAGGTTACTTTCGGCAAATAAGCCCGCGTCAAAGGATGCTATCGGCAGATCACGGGTAATTGCGCTGTCTTTTCCGGCAAATTGGTTGTTTAATAAATAATCTCGGTGTAAAAGCGATAGCTTAGGGATTGCAAAACCGGCTTCGGTTTTTAAGGGCGCACTGATCATTGGTTTAATGGCAATACGCTGGCCATCAACATTGGTATTATGCTGAAACATCACAAATTCATTGTCCAAACCGACTGTTAGCGGCATGTTCTCAAAGCTGTGGTTTAGATTGAGCATGACCTGTGGTAACTTTCGGTATGGATTCAAGTAAGATTTTGAGGCAAAAGAAGGGTCAATGGTTTGGAAGTTTTCCATACGGGTTAAAAAATTAACCCCTTCACGTTGATAGTTGAGATCCGCGACACTTCTGACATGGCGAATATCAGAAAAACTTAAGGCATTACCGAGCTGACTGATATATTGCTTATCCGAAACATAGTTAAGGTTTATATCGGTATTCAGGTGTTGCGAGAGCAGGGTTTTATTTTTAAAGCTGGCCTGATAGCGCGTTTGATCAATACTTTTTGGATCTATGTTGCCCTTGGTATCTGTCTGGCCTTTGGCATCAGACGGCAAGATGTCTACACTAAGCTGATTGCTTGATATGCTGTTAATGTAGCGTAAATCAGTACCCAGCAACATACCACGTTTGTCGAGGTAACGCGGTCTGAACGTGGCATCATAATCAGGGGCAATATTCCAATAAAAAGGCGCGGTGACATCAATACCATTTTGACCGGACAAGCTGTAGTGTGGATTTAAAAACCCAGTTTTTCGGCGATTATCAAGAGGAAATGAAATGTAGGGTGTGTAAAACAGCGGCATACCTTTAAATTCCAGCCACGCATTTGTAGCGGCAGCTATACCCGTGTCTTTATTCATTTTGAAGCGTGAGGCATGGATAATCCAGTCTTGATTGCCGGGCGCGCAACTGGTGTAGGTAACATCTTTATAATGCGAGAAAAATTTATCTTCTTGGTAAACAACTTTTGCACTGCCACGAACGGCGGAGCGCGGCGAAATAAAGAGCGTATCCCGTAAGCGTGCTTCGTTCGTGCCAAGATTGAGTAGCACCGAATTACTAAACATGGATATTTCATCTTCACTGTAATAAACATTGCCTTGAGCGTACATGGTTTCGGACAATGAATTGTAATCGACTTTATTCGCTAGAACGGTTTGATCGGCGCGCTTGATGTTAACGTTACCGGAAAAGGATGTAACGACTTTATCAAAAATTTCTGAATAACTCGCATCGACATCCATTGGGGCTGTTTCCCTCAACGCTGGATTGCCTATGATCGCGTCGTAAGGATTTCTGATTTTCGAGCGACTGTCACAGACCGCCCAAGGATCCGCTTTTAGGTGGTCATGTAAATCGCCGAATATTTTCTCTTGGGCTTGATCAAAGGCTGGGTCGAGCAGTTGAAAGCCATTGCTCTTTTTTTGTACGCTGTCTTGAGCCTTAGACGTAGACATAGCCGGCTGAGCGCAGTCTTCAGCTGATTCCATACAGGCTTGCTTACTAGGCGGCGGCGTTTCAGTAGGTTTGCTTATCACCTGTTGTGGCGCGATAGGTGTAGCTATAGGCGTCGTTACAGGGGCAAGTTCTGCAGCAGGTTTTACGGGCAGTGGTGCTGGCGTAACGACCGGATTTGGGGGCGATAGCGTTTCAGTGAGGATTTTTTCAATAGAGGGTGCTGGTTCAGGCGCTAATACGTCTGGCGCTGTATGGCCTGCAGAGCTGTTGCAGTCCCATTGATTACTATTTTTAGATTGCTCGCAATCCCATGCAGTGGTTGAGTCAGCCGATACTGAGTCCAGTTGCAAGGACAGATAACTAATCAGAATAAGTCGGCGATGCATAAGTATTGTGGTTTTGGTGGCTGTGAGGTCATAAATCGCATAAAATGCTGTTGATCCATTCTACCTTACATCCTTAGCAATATAAATAAACTATTCTGTATGACGATGAGCGACGACTTAAGAGCGAGGGCAATCTTAACCTGGTTGACACACGATTTGGCACTCATGGTTTTGGATATGCGACCTGCATCCAGCGATGCCAGTTTCAGGCGTTATTTTAGAGTAACCCTGCCAGAACAAACGTTGATTGTGATGGATGCACCACCTGAACGTGAAAACATCAGGCCTTTTGTTGCCGTTGCTAAAGTCTTTGATGCGGCGCGGGTCAATGTCCCGAAGCTATTTCACATTGACTATGAGCAAGGTTTTATTGCTTTGGAAGATTTCGGTGCCAGCTGCTATCTTGATCAATTAAACAGTGATTTAACCGTCGCTGATCGTTTATATCACAGTGCCTTTGATAGTTTACTTACCTTGCAACAAAATACCGACATTCAGCAGCTTAATTTACCTGTGTATGACGTGGCTTTATTAACGCGCGAATTAGCCATTTTCTCTGAGTGGTTTGCAACGGCTTACTTAGCGATAACTATCCCGGATGCTTTGCAGGTATCGGTCAATCAGTTACTCATTGATTCCGCCTTGCAACAGCCGCAAGTGTTAGTGCATCGTGATTTTCATTCACGTAATTTGATGGCGCTGACACAGAATAATCCCGGCATTATTGATTTTCAAGATGCGGTTATAGGCCCGATTACGTATGACGCCGTATCGTTATTAAAAGACTGTTATATACAGTGGCCTGAGCAGCAGGTGGACAGTTGGCGAGAGGCCTATTTAGCGCGCTTAAAAGCCGCTGATTTAATTAACTGTGACGCGCAGCAATTTAAACGCTGGTTTGATTTGATGGGGATGCAGCGGCATTTAAAAGCAATTGGAATCTTCGCACGCTTACATTTAAGAGATAATAAATCAACGTACTTACAAGATATTCCACGTACCTTGGCTTATGTGTGTACGGTATGCGCTGCTTACCCTGAGCTGGCTGAATTTCAGTTATTTTTAAATCAAACCCTATTGCCTGCTTACCAACAAAAACTATGAAAGCAATGATTTTAGCCGCTGGGCGTGGTGAGCGTATGCGTCCTTTAACCGATAATACCCCTAAGCCGTTGTTAATGGCGGCGGGTAAACCTATTATTGAATATACTATTATGCAGCTGGTGGCCGCGGGGTTTAGCGATATTGTGATTAATACCGCACACTTAGGCGAGCAACTGCCCGCAGTATTGGGAACTGGTGCGCGCTGGGGTGCTACGTTGACCTATAGTCACGAAGGGGGGCAAGCATTGGAAACGGCTGGGGGGATTATTAACGCGCTACCTTTATTAGGTGATCAACCCTTTTTAGTGGTTAATGGCGATGTGGCGACTGACTTTGACTTTAAGACGCTACGGCAAAAATCGATTGCATTGGCGCATTTGGTGTTAATGAGTAATCCGCAACACCATACCGACGGCGATTTTCATCTTGCCGAAGACGGTCAGTTATCCAGCTTAAAAATGCCGAAATTAACCTTTAGTGGCATTGGTATTTACCATCCCGACTTATTTCGTCATTATCCCGTTGGTGTGCATAAATTAGCACCGATTTTGCGGCAAGCGATGCTGGATAATCGCGTCTCAGGCGAACATTTTGACGGCTTTTGGATGGACATCGGCACACCTGAACGTCTGCAGGCGTTACATGATTATTATTCCCCGTCTTAATAGCTGACTTTAGCGAGAGTAGCACTTATTTTTTAAAGCCGATAAAGCGTCGATAAGGGGAGTTGTTTTTCCAGGTAAAGCTTTCAGTGTAATAATGCATCAACGATAAGTAACCGATTAATCCCAAGGTAACTGCCTTGCGTACCTCGACATCAAACAGATAATGGGTTACATGACTGATCAACGCATCACCGTAATTTTGCAATACAAATGCTAAACCAAATGCTAACACTGGAAGCACCATAAATATTGGGATGTGTCCGTAGCTTGCCCAGCGGTAAATGAAGTTAGTTGGCTGTTGTTGATGGCGGTTGTAGTCGTGTGTGACATAAAAAACAAACGCAGTTGTATCATGCACCAAGCGCGGTATTAAAATAGCTAAGAAGTAATACTGCTGCATCGCTAGGTAGAAGCTGCTTAACACCAGCAGACTATTGGCCCATAAGAAAGTCTTGCCAAACAACGATTTTATATAGCGTTGGCTCAGCAGTGTTGCCACAATGAGTCCAAGACACAGCCCAGCTGCACTTGATTGTATGAATGCCGCTTGCGTCAATGTCAGCTGGTTTTTTAGAAAAATACTGATGTAAATGACTATCCCGGCACTGACGCTTAGACCCAATAAGGTATTAAATGCCCAGTTGGGTAATTGATACAGGCCACGAGTAATACCATGCTGTTGTTTTAAAACGTGATAAACCGTCCATATTGCGGTAATAATATAGAGCACTTTGTAAGGAATAAATAAACTGCCCATTCCGAAAAACAATACAATAAAAGCGCTCATCAACAGGATTTTAAGTTTAAAAAACTGCACATATTCTGAGTTACTGCTTAATGTAATGGCACTGGCAATAATATGCGGTATTCCAAACAGTAATTGGAAGACTACATAGTGATTAGGACTGCTCGGCAAAGCGTTTTTTAGTATTTCACCAAAGAAAAAACGGTCACACCCTTGCAACAGTAAGCATAACGGAATGATGGCGTATAAACCCAACAAAACACGGTACGAAACCAAGCGTTGAGGTGCTTGGGTAATAGTGGATGTGAACGAAAATATTTGTGCAGACATGGCAAGTTTCCATTTATTATTATTTTTATAGGTTGGAAGCCGCACAATATACTAATTTTCTGGTTGACTGCAAGTTTTACTAATGGCCAAAAATGGTGATATTTATTTAAGAAAATACTGCGCTATCTCAATACCACACTAAAAAGTACTTATTACACAAAAAAAACGGCACAATAATGTTGCTGTATTTTTAAGATAACGGTTAGCGTATTCTTATGAATTAGCTTGTCGTAATAAAAAGGTAATAATTTTTTTGTATTATAAATGCCTACAAAATCAGCTAATGATGTACGATATTGATTTTCTCGTTATAGGCGCAGTTTTTCGGCAAGCAGTGCGCAACAAGATGATGAGTACATGAACCACTTTACTTTTTTGAAATGCCGTTTTCCTCTATTTCTGGGGCGCGTCAAGTTATTTGTACTGATTTTGTAAGGTATTTACAGTCGTTTTGTGAGAAACATCACATGGTTTTTCATACAACCCCTGTATACTCGCTAATAGTTAAAACTTGACGATTAGCCATCGCAACGCCAAGTTGAATGCTTCTAAAAACTCACTTCGTTACTGCTTATTTTTAGGTTAATTGCTTTGCATGTGATCTCAGGATAATTTAAATCCAGAATTGGATGCTCATGAAAGGTGTTAGGGAGTTTTACTTTGGCAAACCGCTTCACGGGGCTTTTTCGCAATCGCTTTACCACTATCGGCTTAGGTCACTTGCTCTATGCCGCGTTCAACTGGGTATTTGATCATGTTATCTATGTTTATGTGGTTTATACATGGGGCATGCTGATGGGCGGTGGGCTTATGACGTTAGGCTCTTTAGTCCAATGCGCCGTAACGCTGCGTATTTATGAAAAAATGCAGATTGACTGGGTCGGTGCGGGTGCGCTGCATATATGGCACGCAGAGCAACCCGCTACTTTTTCAGGGCGCTTATTTCAACGTATCAGGAAAAAAAAACGCGCCGTATTTGTGTTTCTTTGCATTTTCTCTGACCCTTTTATAACCACTGCTTATTTCCGCCAAGGACGTTTTGATGGTCTAGCGGGGCAGGATTGGCGGCTTTTCTTATACAGTATATTAGTTAGTAATGGCTATTGGATCTGTGTGTCAGCGTTATTTGGAAACGGCCTGTCTAGTTTGTGGCAGTTATATTTACAACGGTAATTACTTATACGTCAACACGGCCGTAAGTATTATCTCTGTATTGAAAACAGGAAGGGGGGGATATGAAAGAGAAAGCGGGGGAAACAGTAGCCCTTAATTACTTTTTCAAAGAGGGCGGTTGAGTAATTAAATACGGCCACTTGCTAGTACGCATCAAACGCTAAGGTGGCTTCAATATACATTGACGCACAATAACAGGAGTATTCATGCCAGCAGTCCAGTATTCAGCGCAACAAACCGATCACGACTCTTTACGACAACTCATCTACACTCCGATTGAAGAAGCAATACGCCTTCTGGATGCCAGACAAAAACTACCGCAGTTAGAGTTACTTGATTTCGATGTTCCAGAAGCGTTGACACACCCTCGGACAGTCATTATGTTTCGTCAGATCGCTACCCCTAATCATGAAATGCGCCGGGCTGTAGGGTTGTGCGAAAAATACCAGTTAAATTTGCTGATTTTATCGTTTCAGGATGATAAATTCAGTTCGCACAATTCCTGTAAACATGCTTTAGGACGCATGGGATTTTTTAATGGTCTTGGTCGTCACGGTGGGAAAAAGATACGCTACAGCACTATTATTAATTTCAATCAATATAATGGTCGTCCGTTCAGAGAATGCGAGACATTCAGAGGTCAATCACTCATGAAATTCCATCATGACCTGTTACTGCAAGAGTTTCCGCAGCTAAATACTAACAATATAGTTGAATGTTCTGAATGGTTTATACGTCACCGAGAAAAAACGGGGAATTTGTACCGCTCTTACTTGAAACTTTTTTTAAAACACGCGATTCTCTTTGAAACATTTCTCTTGTCGGATAGCGAGTTGGACTTCACCTTAACCCGTGCGTTACCCGCTTTTCGAGAAATTACTGAGGAATTTGGTATCAAACCCTTGATTGTTCATTCTGAGACACTAGAATTGGAAGGTGACGATTTCTGGCAACTCTACCCTGATCATTTACATCAATTTGCCCCTCATGATAGACGTAAAACCGCCCGTTAGCGGCAATACATCGGCACAGTAAAGGTTGGGTTGCAAAGAAATGCGATCCAGCGCGTGACTTTTATGCAGATTGCTAAGGCAAAATGGGTAAAAGAGTAAACAGTGCTTGTTTATCTGAAGCCATTTGTACGGCAATGTTTAAACCATTATTACCTACTTGAATATTTCCTAAGCGGACGCCCGTCATTAAATGCTCTATTTGTTGCGTTGAATAACCCAGTAATCTAAACGGCAATGCTGAGGTTAATTGTTTCAGTCGCGGCTTTAAGTCGACTTTAAACTGATCC
>JAPLRW010000232.1 GCA_026398935.1 Methylococcales bacterium | reverse complement strand
GAATTTTATTTTGCGCATAGCGATACACCAGTACCGAGGCAGGAATAGCGGTGAGTAAAATACTGGAAGCTACAATTACTGCCATTTTTCGTCGAATATCCATAGCGCCAATATATATAGTCTAAGTAATTCAAAAAGCGAAAAAAACGCGACTGACCAGATAATCCTGAGCGTCACGTCCCTGGATATTGAACTCATGTAGCCACTTCAAGGAAAGTGTGACATCACGGTCAATAATATGCGGCGTAAACATAATCACTGGGCCAATGGTAGATGCTTCAGCACGCTCCGTCGCTAAAATACTGGCTGGGGCATGATCGGCACTGGTTTGCTGATAATACGAGCCCGTTACGCCTATGGCTAAGGTTGGATGAAGAGAGTGCCCCACTAAATAATCGACATGTAACTCATCGCCGCTAAGATAATCCGTTGCCGGATTCTTGAGGTTGTTCATATAACCTATGGTTAAGGATAGCTCATTATTTAACGGTAACTGCCATGTTAAAGACAAATTATGATCAAAAGTCCAAATGTTACGTCCTGCACTCAATGCGTTTTTGTCGTAATAGCCCGTGGGCGCTACTATTCCCTCGAATACCAAGGCCGTTAAATCTCCCCACTGCCAATTCAGTGCAAAAGGTATTAGGTATGCGTCACCTAAGCCGAAGCGATTCCTGTTAGTCGTATGATCCGTTGCGGCTACCACGCCGGGATAAATGCCCACAATGTAGTTGCCGCCAAACAGCTGCTGACCCGTGACATGTAAAATACCGGGCATCTCCAAAAGTGTCCCGGTTTTCCCCTGTACATCCTGATAAGCAGCAATAAAGTTATTAAAGAATGTGCCTTTATCTGGCATGACCGCCATGGCAAAGTCACCATAAAAGCCGGGTAAGTAATTACTGCCACCGCTTTCCGTTGCAGGCAGTTGCATAGAAACGAACAGTAGTAACACCCCGCAGCGTTTTGCAAAAAACATTAGGCGTTTCCTCTATACAGCGTTGCCATTGTGCCTGTCGCAAATACCCATTCGTAACTATTATTAGTGATGAATGGGTGTTTTTTGCTAAATCCTACACAGATGCTGACGTTTATCTTGAGCATGATGACGTGCCTTTGGCTGAGCGTTATTTATTGGGTATGCGCTTGTTTTTAATCGTATTGGTTAGAAAGGGTGACTGCAAAAAACTAAAGCCCATAACTCGGATTAAGCGTCAGACATGCAAAACAGCTGTTTTTGATGCAGGTATTGATGCTCAATAGGATAATCGGGTGGCAGAAATAGGGTTGCGTTTTAAAGCCATTATGAACAGTGCCAAATATAGAGATAGTTTAGCAATATTTGCGTAATAGTGTGTCGTTGCAGGTGGTTTTTTTTCGGGAAACTGCGCTATCAAGGCATTCATTTGCAGCATTAACGCACTTTATGTATCAATCCAGTCACCATGCGCTAAAATAGCCATTCATTATTTTTTTATAAGAAACCAGTATGAGCCAAATTATCGTTGAAAAAAATCCAACCCAAACGCAACTAGACGCGCTGGGTATAAAAAAATGGCCAACGTGGGAGAAAGAAGTATCCGTGTTCCCTTGGACATTTCCTGAGCAAGAAATCGCGTATATTTTAGACGGTGAATGTGTTATCACGCCTACTGGCGGTACGCCGGTAACGTTTGGTAAAGGTGATTTAGTTACGTTTCCTGCGGGCATGACGGGTAGTTGGGAAGTGAAACAACCGCTACATAAGCATTATAAATTAGACGGCAATTGGCTGACACAGACTTATCGTCGCGCTAAACTGGCTCTCAAACTGTAATCCAGTTTCGTTACCCCGCTTTATAAAAAGAGACTTGTCGTGTCTTTTATAATGGCGGGGTTGTTAGGTAGGCTGCATTCTATGCACCCATTAACTAACGCCTCATTCTCTCGTTAAGGTTATCTGCGCAGCACTTGTTTCAAAGCGGCTCTAAATTATTGTAGCGCGCAATGCTGTCCATAATCTCTTGTCTTGCGTCTTCAACCCCAAACCATCCCGCGACTTTTACCCATTTGCCTTCTTCCAAGTCTTTGTAATGTTGGAAAAAGTGGGTTATTTTTTCAATTTTACCTTCGGTTATTTGTTCAAAGCTAACGATTTTGTCGTAGAACGGAGATAATTTATGCACCGGTACCGCTAAAATTTTGGCATCACTACCGGCTTCATCGGTCATTTTTAAAATACCAATAGGGCGACAGCGAACCACACAGCCACTTAATAAGGGTGCGGGTGTCATCACTAACACGTCAACCGGATCACCGTCATCAGACAAACTACGGGGTATATAACCGTAATTGGTGGGGTATTGCATGGCCGTTCCCATAAAGCGATCAACGGTGAGCATTCCCGTATGTTTATCAACCTCGTATTTGACGGGATCGCTAAAAGCAGGTATTTCAATAATCACGTTAATGTCGTTAGGAACATCTTCGCCAGCTGAGACTTTGTTAAATGACATAATTGCACGCTTGGTGTGGTGTTAAATTCGTGACATTATAGCAGTTGTCATGTTATCCATTAGGAAATAGCCGCTATGCAGGGTCATACAGAAAAAATGCACACCCGTTTAACCGCCGAGTCAGTTGAGTATGCTTTGCCGTTGTCGCAACAATTGGTCGCTTTAAATCCATTGCTGGGTAAGCCGATTAAGCTCATTTATAACGGGACGATTTGTTGCGTACAGTGTGGTAGAAAAACCAATAAAAGCTTTAACCAAGGACATTGTTACCCCTGTTTTATCACGTTGGCACAATGTGATATGTGCATTATGAAGCCCGAAACCTGTCATTACGCCAAGGGGACTTGTCGCGAACCTGCGTGGGGCGAAGAATTTTGTTTTCAGCCGCATTTTGTGTATTTAGCCAATTCTTCCGGCCTTAAAGTAGGCATTACCCGTCAAACGCAAATCCCGACGCGTTGGATTGATCAAGGTGCTGTGCAGGCCTTAACGCTATTCAAAGTTGCCTCGCGGCAGATTTCAGGCTTGGTTGAAGTGGTGATTGCCAAGCATGTGAGTGATAAAACCAGTTGGCAAAAAATGTTAAAAAGTCAGGCGGATGCGCTGGATTTAAAAGCCGAGCGGGATAGGTTGCTGGCATTATGTGCGCCGGAGCTGGCGGAGCTTCGTAGTCGTTTTGGTCACGATGCCTTCGAGTATTTAGGGGATGCTGAGGTGGTCGATATTCATTTTCCTGTGTTGCATTACCCTACGAAAGTGAAGTCGTTTAATTTTGATACGCAACGTGAAGTAGCGGGCGTGTTGCAAGGTATCAAAGGGCAATATCTCCTTCTGGATACGGGGGTTATCAATATGCGTAAATTTTCGGGGTATCACATTGAATTGGTGGTGTAAGGCTTTTTTGAACGTGCCGATTTCAGGCATGATTCGCCGGACGTTCAATAAACAGCAGCAGCGATGACTATGTTAATGACCTTCTTGAACCAACCACTGCTTATTTTTTTATTAGGCGCGGGTGTTGGTGTGTTAGTAATGCTGCCATTACATCAGCAGCGTCTTAAAGCCATTATTGCGGAATCAACGCTGTTAATGCAGGCGACTTTAGCGCCTGTACAACAGGCGTTGACTGAAAAAACGGTACAACTGGAGCAGCAGGCACAGACGCTTGAACACCTTCAAGGTACGCTTCTGGATAATACGGAGCAGATATTGCATTTAGAAAAGCAAAACTCGGCTTTTATGGAGCGTGTTGCGCGCCTATCGCTATCAGAACAACGTATTCAAGAGTTGCAACAGCTTATTGTGCGGCATCAGCAGCAATTAAATACTGAAATTGCGGCTCGTTCGGCGGCGGAAGAGAAAAATCAGCAGGTTGATCATCTGCAAACCACCTTGCAGACCAGAGATCAACGTATAAGCTTGTTACAGGACAGTATCAGTGAACAACGGGCGTTAATTGCTGAGTTGGACACGCAATTGAAAGAGGAGCGCAAGCAGGCGGATGAGAAAACGCGAGTGTTGGATGCGGCGAAACAACAGATGACAGCTGAATTCCAAAATCTGGCGCAGCAAATTTTTGAAGAAAAAAGTGCTAAATTCACCCATCAAAATCAGGAAAATATGGGCGCATTACTGACGCCTTTGCGGGAACAACTGGCCGATTTTAAGCATAAAGTAGAAGATATTTACCATAAAGACTCTAATGATCGCGTGTTATTACTGAATCAGATTTCTATTTTAAAAACCTTAAATGAACGCATTGGGCAAGATGCTATTAATTTAACCAATGCGTTGAAAGGGCAAGCGAAAACGCAGGGTAACTGGGGGGAAATGGTCTTGGAGCGGGTGCTAGAACAATCGGGTCTGGTGAAGGGACGCGAGTATGAGATTCAGGTGAGTACCACGAACGCTGAGGGTGCGCGCTTACAGCCGGATGTTATTGTGCATTTGCCGGAACAAAAAGAGGTGATCATTGACGCAAAAGTGTCGCTGCTGGCGTATCAGCGTTATTACGAAGCAGAAACGCCACAGGAGCGCGATGTTGCCATCATTCAGCATGTTACGTCGATACGCACGCATATTAATGGCCTCAGTAAAAAAGATTATTCCGCGCTGCACGGGTTTCGCAGTCTGGATTTTGTGTTGTTATTTATCCCGATGGAAGCGGCGTTTATTACCGCGGTTGAGTATGATCAGCGCTTATTTAATGAGGCGTTTGCCAAACACATTATCATTGTGAGTCCTTCAACCTTATTGGCGACATTAAGAACGATAGAGCATATTTGGCGTTACGAATATCAAAATCAGCATGCGCAGGACATTGCGCAAAAAGGCGGGGATTTATACGATAAGTTTGTTAACTTTATCAGTGCGCTGGATGATGTGGGTGAAAAACTGAGTAGGGCGCAGGAATCTTATGATACCGCGTATAAACGTTTAAACTCCGGGCGCGGTAACATTGTCACTAAAATTCAGGAGCTAAAAGCATTGGGCGCGACGACCAAGAAATCGCTCCCTGAGCAGCTACTGGAGCAGGCGCAATTAAGTAGTCGTGATGAGTAAGCAATGGGGTTTTAAGGCATGATTAAAGCAGGACACAGATAACATCCCTTTAAGGGATGTTATCTGTAAAGGTATAAATTATTCTACGCGTAAACCATGCGTTTTTATTTTTTGCCCGTCACCTTGCCCAGTGAGTCGGGTTTGATTTGTTTGCATGTTACGACTACATTCTGCATAAAGCATTGGTGTAAGCCTTGATCATCGCCCGTGCAGGGCGTACATACTGCGCTACCATCTTCTTTGCGCTTATCAACATGCCAGCCCTCGCCAAGCGTGTTACAGAATAGCTTGCTGAAACGATCCAGATTATAGCGATCAGCCGTAAGCGCGGTTGCTTTTTTTACGGGGTAACAATAGCGCGTTGGCAAGGTATCCGTGGTAACGTCTTGGTATAAATACGCCACTGCTTGAGCGGTATTGGCATACAGCCCCAACAGACTAATTAAACCGAGCCATTTCAACTTACGCACCGCCATCCCATGTTGGGCCGGTCTTTTTTTCCATCAGTAAGGCTTTGCCTTGCTCAATAGCGTCAACGCATTCGGTAATGTTACCGGCTTTCAGTGCTTTTTTCGCGGCTCTTAATTTAGGCGTAACACGCGTTAAGGTGATGGAATTATTCTTGAGCGCCATTTCTTTAGCGCTCTTCATTGCTTCATCCATTTTTTTAAGAAAATCTCCGGTGTTATTTTGTTTGGCTAGCTCAATCATGGTGTTAGATAGCGCTATTAGAGGTTCATAATCCTCGTTCACTGGTGCACCGGAAGCTTGCGCTAAGCTTATAGAAAAGAAGGTTAATAGTAATAGTGCCAGTAGGTGTTTGGGGCTTTTCATTAAGATGTCCTTGGGTATGCGGTTGATTTTATAAGTAAGGTTAATCCCGCTGTTTAGCGAGGATAAAGGTTTTGATCATACGGTGTTGCCGTAAGCTATCCTCTTTTAGAGTAAGCTGTAAAGACTGATGGGAAAACCTAAGCCTATTCTACCTGATTATTTTTTAAGGTCGCCGTCGATATGTTCGTGGGTTGTAGTGACGGGTAAGCATGTGATGTAGTTCGTACGATAGCGAAACGATACTATAAGGCAGAAGTAAAAGCAGTGTCAATGATTGTCTTTGCCGGGGATAGGTATGCTATGGATGATAGGGTGATTGAGCTTTCGTGAATAGTTGGAAATAGTTGAAGATGGCGCGCGTTTGTCTACGTTTGACACGTTATCAGCTGTCCTGCACTGCCAATCTACTTGCGCGGGTGATCTGGGAAAGGAAACGAGCCGCTACGACTTTTAAAAATCCGTAGTTCAGTTGAATACATGTGGGCAGAAGTATCTAAAGTTATTCTGGGTAATTAAGATCCTTAGGTTCTTGCATGCAAAGAAAGCGTAATACGGCAACTACCTCTTTTATGATCCGTGAAAGAATAGGCTAATTTAAATGCACGGCCAAAAGATCGCAGGTGGTATGTTGTAGTGTATTGCTGGAGGGAGAGCCGATTAATCGTGAAAGTCCCTGATGATGGTGTGCGCCCATAACGATTAAATCAACTGCCTGCTCTTGCGCCAGTCCAACAATTTCTTTGGCAGGTATGCCTGCTTTTAACCACTGATTGGCTCCAGTAATGCCTAGTTCGTCTGCAATTTCTTCAAGAGAGCTTTGTTCTGCGAGCAGCAGATCGTTCATCAGGTTGTCGTTATCACTGGTAATATGCTCAACAATATGTACGATACTGAGCTTTGCTTGATTGAGCAGAGCAATTTGTTGCGCTTTTTTAGCAACAAAACTGTTTTCTTTAGAATAATCGATAGCTAATAAAACATGTTGATAAGTAGACATTTGCAAACCTCGTTGTTAGTGAACTGCGATTAGGATACTTAAATCTTAATGTGTGACAAATACGACGGCGATCGGTACACGTAAGGATTGGGTAAAATAATAGCCTAAGAATGGATATTTACTATGCTCGCCGTGAATATAGCGAAAAATGTTGCGAGCTACTCCAAACGGGTGGCGGGACTTAAGCCATGCTTTACCCTAACATTGAAACACTCCCCGAACGAGTGACTTTACTAAATACACCGCAAATGACGCTACTCACCACTCGATTGTCTTTGTGTGCGCCGCGTCATTCAATGGATAAGTGATAGGGTGTTTAAAACAGGCTACAATCGCAGTCATTGTAATTAATTCTATAGTTAAAATAGCCGTGTACAGTTTAAAGCGTTTAATCCTCATCGATTCCTATAAACCCAGTGAATTGATTGAAATTCGTCTGGATGGACACACCAACCTTAACGGCGTGAATGGCGCAGGGAAAACTACGCTGTTGCGTTTAGTACCACTATTTTTCGGTGAAAGACCGGGGCGCTTGGTACCAAAAAGTCGAGTCACCGATAGTTTTGCTAAGCATTATCTGCCTAACGAATCGTCGTATATTATTTTTGAATACCAGCGGGGGAGTCAAACGTGTATGGCGCTGATGTACGCGTCTTTTAATGAAGACGGGTTGTGTTACCGCTTTGTAGACAAGGGCTTTGAGCAGGATGATTTTATTGAGACGCACCGTGATGGCTCGCATTATCCTGTGTCTTGCCGCAATCTGCTAAAACATTTTAAAGCGCGGCATATTAACTGTAGCGAACAGTTGACCGCCTGTAATGATTACCGTACGGTGATCCAAAACCTACCGCATAAAAAAGGCCCGGAATTGCGTGCATTGATCGCCCGTTACAGTTTTTGCAATAGCAGCATCGGGCATCGCTTGAAAGATATAGAAAAAATCGTCACCGGTATGTTTATGCGCTCTACTGATTTTGCCGATTTGCGCGATATGCTGGTGAATTGTATTGAAGAAGATCAGGACGCGATTACGCTGGAATTGCAAATGGAGACGCTGGACAGTTGGTATAAGGAATACCGTGCTTATCAGGAAGCAGAGGCTGAGCGGGGTGGTATTGCACAACTTAATGAATTAGACAATGATTGGTCGCAAGTGCAGTTGAGTTTAGGTGAGCTTCAGTACCGCTTGCAACAGTTAGGCTTTCAAAATCAGCAGCAGTTACAACAGCAACAGGTCGCAGCTCAGTCGGTGCAACAGCAGCAGGAGCTGCTTAATCAAACCGCAGAGCAGCAGGAGCGTTTATTAAAAACGCACATCGCCGATACGACAACGGCTTTTGCTCAGGCGCAGCGGCAAAAAGCCAATCTGGACAAAGAGAAAGCTGACTGGGATAAGCAATCGATTCAGGAACAGCAACAACTGGCGGCGTATTTGCCGCAGATTACGGTAAATTTACAACGTGAACAGGCAAATTATCAGCAATTGATGGCGGATGTACAGGACATTGATGCTGAATTTAAAAGGCTGCAAGCGGAAAAAAACCAGTTTTTTGCAGAAGTTCAGCATGGCTATGAAATGCGTATTAAAGAGTGGCAGCAGCAGGTCGCCGAGAGCAACGCGAGCGCACAACAAGCGACTGAACAACGCCGTGATACGCTGAGAGTACATTATCAGTTACAACAAGAGCAGTTGCACACGGAACAATTAGACTTACAAACGGCGTTAGGTGCATTGCTGGCGAAAATGGCGGACATTCAGCCTGATCCAGCGCTAATCGCCAATCGTGAGGCTAAGCAGGAACAGTATCATTTGTTGGCACAAGGCCTGCAAGACGCTGAAAAAGCCGCCAAAGCCATTGACATGGACAGCAAGAAGAATCAGGCGCAGATTGAAGTGGTGTTTAACGATAAACGCCAGCGGGATGAGCATAAACAGCGCCTACAAGTGTCTTTAGCACACTTGCAAAAACAATTGGATGCCGATCCCAATACCTTGTTGGGCTTTCTACGTGAACATCAGCCGACATGGATTGGGACGATTGCGAAGGTTATTAATCCGGATTTACTGTTGCGTGAGGATTTGGACCCAACATTACAAGCGCAGTCGGCTGATTTTTACGGCGTGCGCTTGAACTTACAAGCCTTATCGGCTGATCATGCGGCGGATGAGGCGAAGATTCGGGTGTTGTTACTGGAAGGACAGCAACAGGTTAATCAGTTACAGTGCGATGAACAGCGCAGTGATGATACTTTGCAGGTACTCAGTAAAGCCGCGGAGCAGCTTAAAAAGCAATGTAAAGCGGCAGATCTACAGGTTGGGCAATTACAAAAACAGCTACAGCAATTGACGGAAGAGTTAAATTCCCTAAAACAGCAGATTGAACGCAGTAAAAAAGTGCGTAAAACGCTGTTGGAGCAGGATAAAACCGCTTTGGAAGCGCAAATTAAGGGCAGCAATGCGCAATTACAAGCGATTAAACAGCAATTACACACTGCGTTGCAGCAGTTAAATGAAGAATTAGCAGCGCAAGTGCAGCAGATGCGCGGCACCGCGTTGGCAGAAACGCAAAAAATTCAGCAATGCATTAGCGAGCAGCAGCAGCAAAAAAGCCTTGAGTTAGCGCAGTTGGAGCAACAACGCCTGCAAAGTTTACAGCAGCGTAAAGTTGATACCAGCGCGTTAACGGCACTTGAAAGCAGTATCAAGCAGTTGAAAGCCGCAGTAACTGCGGCAGAATTGGCGGGGCAAACGGTTAAGGATCACCAGCGCTGGCTAAGTAATGAGTGGTCGCGCTACGCGGCGTTGCTTGAAGAAGTCCGGACGTTGGATGCGCAAGGCGTTGCGCAACAGCTACAACTGACAACAGAACAAACACACACCCAACAACAACGCCAGCATTTAAAAACCGCGTTGGCGCGTATAAATAGCCAGTATCAAAAAATAACTAAAGAGCATGAAACCATTCAGAAATTATTAGCGGATCTCTGTGGCTACAGTAAACGCAGTCCTGAGAAAATCAGTTTTGATAATGCGCATACCGTGCAGTTATTACAAGCAGATTACCGGCGCTTAACCGAGCAATACAGCGTCTTGCGTAAAGCGTTAAGTGTGCATCTTCGGCATTTTAAACAGGTATTGGCACGTTTTCCTAGTACGCACCCCGGTCGTTATTTTACGCGGGTTGAGGCGGAGTTAGGTTTTGACTGTGATGAATTGGCGTGGCTGAGTCGTATCCAGGCATGGTATGCCACCGAAGCAGACACGGCTAGAAGTTGGTTGTTGAGTCAAGCCAGATTGTTTGGTAGCGCCATCCGAAATTATCAACAGGCATTGGAGCGTTTTGATCGGGGCATTGATTCATTATCGCGGCGGCTGGCTGCACATATTGATAGCAATATCCGTTTTGAAAAAATCGAACGTATAGAAGGACGCTTGACCTCCAATGTCAAAACCTTGGGCTATTGGGAGCAAATCGTCAGCTTCACCAAAAATTTTGATGACTGGAGTCGTGTTCAGGATGGCTCTTTACCTTCAGCGGAGTTCGCGGACATTGTGCGCTTGGTGAGCGAACAACTACAAGGCAAGGGACGTGTTGAAATGAAGTTGGTCAATTTACTGGAGCTGGAAATTATGGTTACCGAAAATGGCCGTAGCAAACGCGCGACGCATGCCGAAGAGCTGCGGCAAATTTCCAGTCATGGCTTATCGTATTTGATTTTATGCGTGTTTTTTATCGCGCTGGTGAATATGATTCGTAAGGATAAATCGGTACATATTATTTGGCCGATGGATGAGCTAAAAGAGCTGCATCAGATGAACATTGAAGTGTTGGTGGACATCTTGAGCAAAAATCAGATTACCCTGTTTTCGGCCTTCCCTGATCCCGATCCAGAGGTGTTAAAGCTGTTTAAAAACCGCTATCAAGTGGTCGGTTTTCGCGAGTTGTTAGAGATGGATGTGGATGAGGCGTATTTGTTGGAAATGGAGCCGTTAAGTATCGCGTTAGACGCTGTTTGATGAATGTTACATCACCGCCCGATAAGGTAGAATGGGGTAACAATAGCGCAAATGCCCCGTTTTGGAATGTTACGCAGCCACTAAAGAGTTCTCAATATGAATACACATTTTTTAACCGACATTGAAATAAACGCGTTTAAATGTTTTACAGATTTTAAAGCCTCTGGATTTAAGCGCGTTAATTTAATTGGCGGAAAAAATAATATTGGTAAAACGGCTTTTATGGAGGCTTGTTTTGTTAATGTTCATGCCATTGATGTGAATTCAATGATTACGGCTATTATTAGTATTAAATATAATCGTGAGGCTATTAATTTACGCAATAAAAATTTCGACAGTAAAATGTTGTTTGATATAGCATCTAATTACTTAGATGCAGCGAAAGTATATAAAACCAGATCAAATTTAAGCAATAATGAGTTTTTTGTTAATGTAAAAGATGCGGCAAAATATTATCAATTTAATATAAATAGCGAAGATAAAATTTTAAATGCGAACAATATAGATGTAATTCTTAGAAGTATTGATAATGTTTTATTTGTTCATAACTTTGGCTGGAGTGATTTGGAATTAAATAAGGTTTTTGAAGCTATTCAAAAAAATGAACAAGAAAATGAGCTAAATGCTTTTGTAAAGGCATTTGATGACAGTATTGAAAATTTCAAAGTCATTGGTGATAAACCGCAATGTAAAACACATGGCGTATACCGAGATATAACCGAATTTGGTGATGGACTAAGGCATTATATTTCTATTATCTGTGCGCTTTATGCAGCTGAAAATGGCTATTTGTTTGTTGATGAAATAGACAATGGCATACATTATAGTCAGTTGGATAGGCTATGGGAGCTTATTCTAACTCTCTCTAAAAAAACCAATTGCCAAGTATTTGCCACGACCCACTCCAAGGAAATGCTGGAATCGTTTGCACGGGTTAGTCAAAAATTACATGAACAGGATATTAGTTATACGACATTGGTTAAAGATAAAAAGGGGACATTAAAGCGATAACCCGTGACGATGAAATGCTAATAGATAGTATTGCACAAGAACGTGAGG
>JAPLRW010000170.1 GCA_026398935.1 Methylococcales bacterium | reverse complement strand
TTTTAATCTCAAATTGAATGTCATCAAATCTATATCTTGTTTTATCCTCAGGTGTAGGGGCTTGCCAATGTGAAATCGGCGTCGATTCGTAAGAGGCTTTAGGGAGTGTAGGTTCAGACATATTTCCTTGTAATAATGAAATTTTCTCCGACTCTAACATGCCAATTCTCATTAAAGTCGAGTTTAGCAGTGAGGTTAATGCGGCTAATTGAATCTGATCTTTTTGAGCCTCAGCTGAAACTTGCAATAATTTTCTTGTCGCTTCCAACTCTCTTTTCTGCAACTTATATGTTTCGGCGATCAAATAAAATGCAAATCCAGCAATAACAGGATTAAGTATCCCACCAACATAATCACCAAACGTTCCCCAAATTTCATTTTCTACTGATAAGCCTTTATGAAAATTAAACATATAAAAGCCGACAACTACCACAGCAATTCCAACAAGTATCGTTATAACCCACCCTGTTTTAATACCTTTTGAATCAGTAGAATCCGTGTTGTTTTGATTGCTCATGGATAGTATTAAAAGGTTAGGGAAAAAATTTATAAATTTCTTTTCTATGCATTACTGTTTTTACGGTAATGACACCATTTTCAAACACCAATCCAAGTCGATATTGACCGAATCTTACTTTGTAAAACCCATCATACCCTTGCATTTTTTCAATCTTGCCCAACTCAGCTATCGACATAGCCGTAACAATATCATTGAAGACAAAGGCTTCAATTTTTGAGCGACTATCGCTTGGAATGCCCACCAATTGCTTTAAGAATTTTTTGCTGTAGCAAACTTTCATCAAGCCTTATCCAGCGTTGCGTAGTATTGCTTGGCATCTTCAATAGACATTATCTCGCTTTCATCGCTATTCATGAGCTGAACTAAACCGTAGTTTTCTAAAAGACTTTCTATTTTTTCAAACGTAGCTATATCAAGTTGTACGGCAACTTTTTGATTGTCTTCATTAACGATGTATTGTCTTGTTAATTCCATGCTATTGACCTCAATAGTTAACCCACCGATCCTTCCAAACTTAGCCCCAATAAAGCCTGCGCTTCGACTGCAAACTCCATCGGTAATTCTTTAAATACCTGCTTACAAAAACCGTTCACAATCATTGACACCGCATCTTCTGCTGAAAGCCCGCGTTGTTGGCAAAAGAATAACTGGTCTTCGCTGATTTTAGAGGTGGTGGCTTCATGCTCCACGACTGCAGACGGTTGTTTGACTTCTACATAGGGGAAGGTGTGCGCACCGCATTGGTCGCCCACTAATAATGAATCGCATTGCGTATAGTTACGCGCATTTTCGGCACTTTTTAAGATTTTCACTAAACCGCGATAGGTGTTTTGCGCTCGTCCTGCGGAAATACCTTTAGAAATAATGGTGCTGCGGGTATTTTTACCGATGTGGATCATTTTTGTGCCGGTATCGGCTTGCTGGTAATTATTGGTCAGTGCCACAGAATAAAATTCGCCCACCGAGTTATCGCCTGTCAGTACACAACTGGGGTATTTCCAGGTAATCGCTGAACCGGTTTCCACTTGTGTCCACGATACTTTGGAATTCGCCCCGCGACAATCGGCGCGTTTGGTGACAAAGTTATAGATACCGCCTAAGCCGTTTTTATCACCGGGATACCAGTTTTGTACGGTAGAGTATTTAATGACGGCATTATCCAGCGCAATCAATTCCACTACGGCGGCATGCAGTTGGTTTTCATCGCGCATCGGCGCGGTGCAGCCTTCCAGATAACTGACGTGACTGCCTTCGTCGGCAATAATCAAGGTGCGTTCAAACTGTCCAGTGTTGGCAGCGTTAATTCTAAAATAGGTCGATAATTCCATCGGGCAGCGCACGCCTTTGGGAATGTAGACAAATGAACCGTCGGTAAACACCGCCGCATTCAATGCCGCAAAATAATTATCGGTATGCGGCACGACAGAGCCAAGATACTGTTTGATCAGCTCAGGGTGTTCACGCAAGGCTTCTGAAATAGGGCAGAAAATAACCCCGGCGTCTTTTAACTTACCTTTAAATGTGGTCGCTACTGATACGCTATCAAACACCGCATCGACCGCAATACCGGCCAAACGCTCTTGCTCATCCAGTGGAATACCCAATTTTTTATAGGCTTCCAGAACTTGCGGGTCGATTTCATCCAGACTTTGCGGGCCATCTTCTTTACGTTTAGGCGCAGAATAGTAACTGATTGCCTGATAGTCAATGGGATCAAATTTAACAAACGCCCACTCTGGGGCTTTCATGGTCTGCCAATGCCGAAACGCTTTTAGGCGGTATTCCAACATAAATTCAGGCTCATTTTTAACTTTGGACAGTTTATGAATAACCGCTTCATCCAGTCCAGGCGGAAAGGTATCGGTTTCAAGTTCTGTTACAAAACCTTGCGTGTATTCTTTATCAATGAGACTTTGAATTTCTTGTGCGCTTGCTGACATCGTTAAACTCCTTGGCTTACCGGAATAAACGGGTGGCCGGTAGGTGAACTTATTTTACCCACAAGGGGCACTAGAGGTAAGTTGACTGGCTGTATCATGTCAGCCAGGGTAATAGCTTCTAAAGCATTATAAATGGTTTGGTTAATCAAGCCCCAATTGGCGCGAATTTTACAGCCGCTGGATTGATCACAACGGTGCGCCGAAATGCTGCATTCGGTTATGGCAATCGGCCCTTCAATGGCGCTAATGACGCTGGCAACCGTTACTTTTTCAGGTGCGCGCGCTAAAATGTAGCCGCCTTTTGCACCGCGTGTAGAGTTGACGATGTGTGCATTTAATAATAATTTAAGTATTTTACTGACGGTTGGTAAGGCAATGCCAGTGACTTCTGCAATTTCGACAGTCGCATGTAAGGTGACATTATCGCGCGCCATGTAGCTTAAAATCACCGTGGCATAATCTGTTAATTTACTTAAACGTAGCATCTTTCACCCTGATTCACTGGTGTCGGTTAGGGTATTGAGTACCATTTTAGTCCTATTTAATTCCAGAGTAAAGGACTTGGTTATTATTTTACCAAGGTGCAACGGAATAATAGCTGGGGTGTTATCCGCGTGGTTTAAGCGGTGAACGGTGCTGTTATTGTGCGCTAAAGGTGATGTCGCCGTAAAAAGCCGTTGCTTTTTCTTGGCTGTTATCGGTATCGGTCATGATGGCTACGGCATCAATAGCCTGAATATCCAGACCCATCAGGCGCTTGAAGTCTTCGCGCACATTGCGTTTCTCAGACATCCACGTATCCAGCGGGTCTTCTTTGGCGCGCAGTGCGATCATTTTAACCGCATCACCTGCGTAAGCATTTGGCCAAACGGTGAGTTTAGGCAGATTGCTCGCCCACACATAGTTAATGCTTTTGGTTTGCCAAAATAATAAGCCGCCATCTAACACAACATACAGCCTCGCGGCATAATCATCGCCGTCTTTGGTGCGTTCTTGTGGTGCTTTTAGGTAATTAGCAATCTTCCAACGCCAAGTAATAAACGGCGTTTTGGTTAAATCAATACGCTGTTTTTTCACCAAGCCCGACGCGCTGGCATTACTGCTGGCTTTTAAAACCTGCAGAGTGGGCGTATCCATTACTAAGCGATAGTCGGTTTGTTGATGAAAGCTGTGCGGTTCCCAGTTATTCAGATCGCCGCTGGAAAATGCGCCAATCCACAGCGCATCATCGGCAAATGCCACCTGTGTTACACACAGCAAAGCAAATACATAGCGTAGTAATGGTGTTGCAGCTAGCATGATATTGACCTTACAAACGGTATAAAGGCTCTAATTTATCATCTTTAGTGGAGGGCTGTATTTTTTGTGTCGCCGCTTGCTCACTAAAGGCTTGCAGCAACGGCTTTCCAAGCCACTGCGCGGTTTGGTCGTCAGCGTTATTTTGTTGTGCATACAGCAGTTGATTTAAACGCTGAATTTCATCTCTTAAGCGGGCATCACAACAATCCGCCAATTCGCCTAAACTATTCACGGCGTATTCTGCCAATCCCCACTGTAGCAAGGCTTGTTTGGCGAGTTGTGCGTCATTGCTTTGGCAGGCTTGCTTGAGCAAGTGTACGCCGTTACTGGGGGCTTTTGGCTGCGTATCGGCGATTTTTGCAGGCTTGACGGGTTGCCGTTTCGTTAAGAAATAGACGAGAGTAGTTAACCAGCCAAATCCTAAAAATAAGGAGACCCAAAACCATTGATTGCTCTGTAACGCCTGTGTCTGTGCGGGTGCTTGAATAGCAGGTGCTATCGGCGTCATCGCTAACGGGGTTGCCGTGACGGTTGGTGATGGTGTGCTGCTGCTGGCTTGCGCGGCTGCGACAACGGTTAACGTGGTTGCGGGAAGGCTAGCCACCTGCATCTTTTGCGTTTCAGTATTAAACCAAGGAATTTCGATGGCTGGCAGAGTAAACGTACCCGCGCTGGAAGGAATAAGTGCAATCTTCTCTTCTCTAAAGGCATAAATACCTTCTGGCTTAGGCATTTCCTTTAAGGTGGGTTGGTCGGGATAGGTTTTAAGCTGCTTATCGGTAGACGGCGTATTTAATTCCGGCAATAAGCCCACGGTTGCGCCTTTTGCCACGACACGTAAGGTGCGCGTTAATGGCTCGCCGACGTTCATTTTGGTGGTATCACCCGACCATTCTTGTTGTAATTGCACATCTTCTGCAGGCAACCAGTGTGGCATTTTGATGGTTGAGGGGGCAGGGCGCACGTCTAGCGTAATGGCATTAGACAGCACTTTTTGGGTGCGCGTGGCTTGTTGATTAAAAAAGCCATTAAAGCGTCCGCCCGCACTGTCACTGATGATGTCAGCGGTTAAGCTCAACGGTGCAATAGTTACTGTGCCGCTTTTTTGCGGAAAAATGGCATATTTT
>JAPLRW010000102.1 GCA_026398935.1 Methylococcales bacterium | reverse complement strand
TGCGTTAATCGTTTGAGCGAGTATCATGCGCAAAGAATACAGAAAAAAGGGCTTATAATACAGCATACAGCGCTTTAGGGTAACTGCTCAGCGCTGGTTTTTTTTACATCACTAGTCTGCATTATTACCTTAATTAAGAACGCTCGATAGTAAGCCGATGCATAAAAACAATGCCTGTTTAAAATTCACGTTGACTATTAAGCATGGTCACGGCGTCGCGTATTACTTGTCAGTCGGTACTGGCACAGGTATCGCAGCGGTTGGCGATTGATTAACAACGCTGGTCGCAGTGACTGATGCGGCTTCTAATTTTTTCTGACGCGTTCCTTCACCAAACAGCGTCACGCCGACCATTATCATGACCAGCGTAATAATCATGATGGTGATTCTACTGGGGTTTTTCATAAAAAATAACGGCCACTGCGGTTTATACATTCCCAGTAAAAAGAAAACTATGGTGTAAATGCCAATATTGATAGCTGCTGTAATCATGAAGTGTTACCGTATAAGTGTATTTGTTAATAGAGCTGCATTATTATGGGTTTAAAGACTATTTGCAAGCGTCTTTAAACCATTAAAACGGTCTATCGGGAGGTTATTATGAGTGGTTTTGGTGTATTTGTTTTAATGTTACTGGTATTTGCTATTCTTTTGGTGTTTATGAGTATCAAATCCGTTCCCCAAGGGTTTGAGTACACTGTGGAGCGTTTTGGTAAATACACCAATACCTTAACGCCTGGCTTAAACATCATTGTGCCTATTATTGACCGCATTGGCTCAAAAATGATTATGCGCGAGCAAGTGATGGATGTGCCGTCGCAAGAAATTATCACCAAAGACAATGCCATGGTGACGGTTGATGGTGTCATTTTTTATCAAGTCATGGATGCGCCTAAAGCGGCGTATGAAGTGAGCGAATTAAGTCGTGCCATTTTAAACTTGGTCATGACCAATATCCGCACCGTTATGGGCTCTATGGATTTAGATGAATTGCTGTCTAAACGGGATGAAATTAACGCCCGTTTGTTACGGGTTGTTGATGATGCAACCACGCCCTGGGGCATCAAAGTAACCCGGATCGAAATTAAAGATATTGCGCCACCCAAAGATTTGGTTGAAGCCATGGGACGACAAATGAAAGCCGAACGCTTGAAACGTGCCTCTATCTTAGAAGCGGAGGGCGCGAAGCAATCTGAAATATTGCGTGCAGAAGGTGAAAAGCTAGCGGCTATTTTAGAAGCAGAAGGACGAAAAGAATCGGCTTTTCGAGATGCAGAGGCGCGTGAGCGTCTCGCAGAAGCCGAGGCTAAAGCGACGATGATGGTGTCTGAAGCCATTGCCAAAGGGGATATTCAGGCCATTAATTACTTTGTCGCACAAAAATACATTGAATCGTTAAAAAGTATTGCGACAGCAAATAATAGCAAACTCATCTTAATGCCGCTGGAAGCATCCGGTGTGATTGGTGCTTTAGGGGGCATTGCCGAGATAGCCATGCAAGCGATGACAAAAGAGGATTAAGCTATGGATGGCGTCATTATGGTGTTTTGGTACTGGTGGGTGTTGGCGTTTTTTTTGTTAGCCATAGAGTTGTTAGCGCCAGGATTCTTTTTTTTATGGCTCGCCATTGCCAGTTTCTTTACGGGCGGCATAGTCTTAATGCTTCCGGTACTTAGCCTGACTATACAACTGTTGCTATTTGCTGTTCTGGCGGTTATTTCGATTATTCTCTGGAAAGTATTCGCGGTAAAATACTCGGTAAAAACCGATCAACCCTTGCTCAACAAACGCGGCACACAATACATTGGCAGTATTTTTACACTGACAGAACCCATCCAAAATGGTCAGGGGAAAATCAAAGTGGGCGATTCACTGTGGAAAGTACAAGGTGAGGATTGCCCAATTAATAGCAGGGTTAAGGTGACGGCTATTCAAGGGACTGTCTTTACGGTTGAAAAAGTGGCGTAAGAACCCTAGCGGCTCTTACACTGAGTTCCAAATAATGAGGACATAAATACCATGCAAAATGACGAGCAATTACGCGAAAATTTAATTGAGATGCTTGAAGACTTAAATAGCCGCCTCAGTAAAATTACCCACGATGTAACCCATGTTGATGGCCCAGTTTCCCAAGATTTTGCAGAACAAGCCGTCGAAAATGAAAATAACGAGGTGCTGGATGCACTGGGCGAAGCAACACGTACTGACATAGCAAAGATCAAGCAAGCACTCTTAAGGATGGATAAGGGAGAGTACGGTGTTTGTCAGGCATGTGGCGAATCAATTGGTAATGAGCGCTTAGCCGTGATTCCTTTTTCTAGCCTGTGTGTCAAATGTGCGACGCTGGTAGAAGGTTGCTAGCAGCAATATTGTCGGTACATATTGTTTAAACAGTGTAAAATCGCGTCCTTTAATCTACGCTAAACACGTACCGATAAACATTAACACCCTGCTTAATGCAAGGTATTGCCGAC
>JAPLRW010000074.1 GCA_026398935.1 Methylococcales bacterium | reverse complement strand
CGCATTGAGGGCATTCATTTTTGTGAACATCCCCTTCCGCTGCATAAAATTGGTGCTTGGCATCCCTGTTACATTGCAAGCTTTTGTATGGCATTTTGTGTTCCTAATGCTAGAAAAATAACCGGTAATAAATGGGATCAGTGTTGTCGTCCCAACAAATTGACCGTGAAGAAATAACAACCGCTCTCTACAAAATTGCGTCGATAATTAGACATCGTTACTCCAAGTCATCAAAATAGTCAGAAAAGCGCGGGGCGCGCGCCAGCAAATCACCATGCCAAATAAATCCATACCGTTCAATAAACACACCCAAACAGGTCTCTGACATTTAAACAAAATTCAACAGAATCCACTTCGTTTATGGTGGTTTGCCGATGGCGAAAACCACCTTACAATTCATCCACTGTATAGCCATTCAAATATTCCAATAAACCATTACTTTGGTGGGGTATAAAATGGTTTATATTCATTTTTACTGATTTTAATTCCTCGCCTTTCCAACTCTGAGTTAACAATATTTTGACCAAATTTTACTATGCCATCATGTGATTTTTTATAACCACTGTCATATTGATAACGAAATACATGGATGTGCTGTAATATTTTATCGAATTCATTTTTAGTAGTATTGACCTTGGTATAGTCAATGTTATATCCCAATTTACTAACTTTAAATTTTTTAACTAGAGCAGTTGATATTTTATCCGATGCTGGTTTTCTTATTAAATGCTCTTCTAACACCTCAAAAACCGGTTTTTCACAACTACTTAGTTTTAGATAATCCAATACTAAAACCTTTTTAAATCCTTGTTCCAAAATATACCCTAGAAACTTCTCATTTATAATTTCTTCTGGCTTTTCAATAACATCGTTCAATACATCTAGCCCTTGAATAATATCAGCTATAGTTGCAGCTTGCATAAGCAATCGACAAGTAACACCTCCAATTGCTAATATTGGAACACAAACACTTACAAGAGTAGCTACCGCTATAGTTATTTTTTTAGCCTTCTCAATCTTTGCTGCTTCCTTTTTCTCTTTCTCAGCATCAATTCTTTGGTTATTAATCCATTGATAATAGTCTTCTATAGGTTCATCAAAGGGTTCTAATGACTTTTTCTTTGGGGTAGGAGTAGCACCAATATAGGTATTAACAGCAGATATACTGGGAGTCCCTTCTCCCCATGTGGTTTTTTCAACTCTAATGTGTCTAAGCTCGCCCTTCTTGTTCACCACTAAATAATCAATTGTTTTAGTATTCAAATAATTTATCATTTCACTACTCTCCAATCTCAATCAAAACTAAACCCAAACTCCCCATCCAGCACACTCACATGCACTCGCTCAATCGCCTCCCCCGCCATCATTTTCAGCAAAAACTCTTGGCTAATACGCGGTAAAACGGTATTAGTCAAAATAGCATCAATCATCCGCCCGCCACTCTCCAACTCGGTACAACGACTGGCAATCAATTTGACCACCTCATCATCATAAGTGAACGGTACTTTATGGCTTTCCATCACCCGTTTTTTAATACGACCTAATTGCAAACGGGTAATGGCCTGAATCATGTCATCACTGAGTGGGTAATACGGAATCACGACTAAACGGCCTAACAATGCGGGAGGAAACACTTTTAACAACGGCTCACGCAGAGCCTTGGCGATGTCTTCAGGTTCTGGCATTAAGTCGGGGTCTTTGCACAGGTTCATGATCATGTCTGTGCCGGCATTGGTGGTCAGCAAAATCAGGGTGTTTTTAAAGTCAATCACCCTGCCCTCGCCGTCTTCCATCCAGCCTTTATCAAACACCTGAAAGAAAATTTCATGTACATCAGGATGGGCTTTTTCGACTTCATCCAGTAACACCACACTGTAAGGTCTGCGTCGTACCGCTTCTGTTAACACCCCGCCTTCGCCGTAACCGACGTAACCCGGAGGCGCACCTTTCAAGGTCGATACGGTATGGGCTTCCTGGTATTCGCTCATGTTGATGGTGATAACGTTTTGTTCACCGCCATACAGCGTTTCTGCCAAAGCCAAAGCGGTTTCGGTTTTACCCACGCCCGACGTTCCCGCCAGCATGAATACACCGATGGGCTTATTCGGATTATCTAAGCCAGCACGCGAGGTTTGGATGCGTTTAGCAATCATTTCCAATGCATGCCGTTGACCAATAATGCGCTGTTCGATGTTGTCGGCTAGATGGATGATGGTGTCAATTTCGTTTTTGACCATACGTCCGACTGGTATGCCTGTCCAGTCACCCACTACCGAAGCAACGGCTTGCGCGTCAACGCTGGGTAGAATTAATGGCGATTCGCCTTGTAATTCATGCAACGTGGCTTGTAAGACTTTTAACGCATCCAGCAATTGTTCGCGTGTCAGCGGATCGACAGTTGGCGAGGCTTCCGCATTGGCCACTACGGCATCGGCGGCTTTTTCCAACTCGCTGCCTGTACCCTCAACTTTGCCTATAAAAGCCCTTAGCTGTGAACGTATCTCAAGAATATTTTTGACCAATTCACGTTCTGTATTCCAGCGCTGTTCCAAACCGACCAGACGTTCCTGTTCTCCAGTCAATTTTTCAGTTGCTAAGGTTTCACGGTCTTTAATATCCACACCAACGGCTTTTTCACGGGTAATAATTTCCAGCTCGGTGTTCAGCGCGTTGATGCGCTTGCGGCAATCATCCACTTCCGCAGGTACAGCATGTTGACTGATGGCGACGCGAGCCGAGGCGGTATCGAGCAGACTGACCGATTTATCGGGCAGTTGCCGCGCAGGAATATAACGGTGCGATAAGCGTACAGAAGCTTCTAGGGCTTCATCAAGGATTTGCACTTGATGGTGTTTTTCCATGACCGAGGCGACGCCGCGCATCATCAGAATGGCTTTTTCCTCGCTAGGCTCGTTTACTTGCACCACTTGAAAACGGCGGGTTAATGCAGGATCTTTTTCAATGTGTTTTTTGTATTCTGCAAACGTGGTGGCGGCAACGGTGCGCAGTGTACCGCGCGCTAACGCGGGCTTTAAAAGATTAGCCGCATCGCCCGTTCCCGCAGCCCCTCCGGCACCGACTAGGGTATGCGCTTCATCAATAAAAAGAATGATTGGTTTTTCGGAAGACTGCACTTCTTCAATTACTTGCCGCAAGCGATTTTCAAACTCACCTTTCATGCTTGCGCCCGCTTGTAACAAACCGACATCAAGCGTGCGTAAAGTCACATCTAGCAGAGATGGAGGCACATCACCGGCAACAATTTTTTGCGCGAAGCCTTCGACGATGGCAGTTTTACCGACCCCTGCTTCGCCAGTAAGAATCGGATTATTTTGCCGCCGCCGCATGAGAATATCGATGACTTGCCGAATTTCTTCATCACGCCCCACAATAGGATCCATTTTTCCGGATCGCGCCTGTTCGGTTAAATCCACCGTAAATTGTTTTATGGCTTGTTGTTTGCCCATTTGTGCGGGTGCCATTGCACCACTAGCCTCGCCGGGTACAGCACCGCCACCCACTTGAAAACCGTCACTGGCCATCAAGCCTTCTTCGGGCGAACCTTTGACAATCTCATCAAAACGCTCAGTTAAGGTTTCCGCTTTAATTTTATCGAACTCTTTGGAAATGCTTTGTAATATTCGGCTTAATTCCTTTGTTTTCACTATACCAACAATCAAATGCCCGGAACGCACCTGCGACTCCCCAAACATCAGTGTGCCGAATACCCAGCCGCGCTCAACCGCATCTTCAATATGCTGGGATAAATCAGAAATGGAACTAGAGCCTCTGGGCAGACGATCCAATGCATCGGTAAAGTCTTTGGCTAAACGTGAAGGGTCAAGATTAAATTGACGAATGATTTTGTGCAGGTCGGAATCTTGCAGTTGCAATATCTGGTGCAACCAATGCACCAGTTCAACATACGGATTACCACGCATTTTGCAAAAAACGGTCGCACCTTCTATACCTTTATAACAGACGGTGTTGAGCTTACCAAATAAGGCGACTCGGCTAATTTCAGTCATGTTGTTGTCCTCTGTAGTGAGTAGATAATGATCGGATGGTTACACTTTTTTTACTAAAAAAACAGGCTTTTTCTTCATCAATACCTGTTGGCGCAATAATCGTCTGCATGGGAAAGTCCATTTGTAGCCAGCAGGGTGCTTGCTAAATTACTTTAGCATCTAGTACGAAAAACAGTAACAGTAGGAATTTAGGCCAAAATTTTATCCGCATAACAGATACCATAATAATTCCAGTGCGTTTTTATAGTCGTTTTATAACTGTCTTTATCCCTCTTGTGAAGATCCGTTTCTGTTTTTCCCTTATTTTCCACATCAGTCAAATTCCAACCAATATTTCCCGTTTGTGTGTCACACAGAATAATAGCGTTTCTGATCCATGCGCCTGATTTTATATCCCATTCATGATAGTGACCACCATTCCAACGACATACCGTTTCATACATTAACTGTTTGGGCGTATAGCTGCGTTTAAATTGAGAAAGATACTTCAATGCAATGGCTCGTTTTGCTCCAAATAGTATGAGTCCGCCATCAACATTACGCTTCCAGTTCCAAATTTGATCAAACGTAGGCAGAGGGTTGGTTAGCTGACAAATACCATAGCCTTTATCAAAAGACGTTATGGGTTCGTTATTTTTAAAGTGTGTAAACTTTGTTTCGTGCTTGATAAGTTTGTCGAAGCCGTTACTATTGGGTTTGGTGCTTAAATAGCGGATAACTTCAAGTTCGCTAGGGTTTGTGCCTTTAATGATGACAGAAATACTAGCCGTTACTTTATTGGCTGACGCTTTAACCGTAAGCGTTCCACCAAAATTAGTGATGATCGTTTTGGCATCCCATTTATTATTAATAGTAGTTGCCTTGCCAGATTGTTTAAAACCGCCCCAATCAATACTCCAGTCCCAGGTATGAGAACCCGCGGCGTCTGTTTCAAATAGAATACTCGGCCAATCCGGTGCCGAGGTAATCAAAAAAGTAGCGTTTAATAATGGTTTGGTAAATTTCACAGTATGCCTTGCTTTATAGCATATAGGGGGTAACGGTAAACACGGAGATCCAAGCTTATATCTACGGGCGGATAGGTCGAGAGTAACGCTATATTATCCATCTTACGCGTTGTAGCGGTAATCCAACCACGCAGCCTCAAAATTATTTCCAGGCATTATCAGAGTCCGCTTTAGACAGGTAGCCCGCTAAATCAAGAGCGAAATATCCCCAACTATCAGCGTTAGCAATGGCTT
>JAPLRW010000024.1 GCA_026398935.1 Methylococcales bacterium | reverse complement strand
GTTCCGCCAAAGAATACGCGGCGCTGATTATTGCGTATAAAAATGCTCGCCCTGTGTATTTGTCGGATGTTGCCGAGGCTAAGGATGATGTTGAAAATGTGCGCTTGGCGGCTTGGGCGAATGGCAATGCGGCGGTGATTGTGAATGTTCAGCGGCAGCCAGGTACGAATGTGATTGAAGTGGTTGATCGCATTAAGCAACTCTTGCCGCAATTACAAGCTGCGCTGCCTGCCGCATTGGATGTGGTTATATTAACCGACCGTACTACCACCATTCGTGCCTCGGTAGAGGCGGTGCAATATGAGTTATTACTGGCATTAGGCTTGGTTGTCATGGTGATTTTTCTGTTTTTGCGCAATGTTTCTGCGACACTCATTCCTGCTATTGTCGTACCGCTGTCTTTAATGGGTACGTTCGCGGTGATGTATTTGGCGGGATTCAGTATTAATAATCTTACCTTGATGGCCTTAACCATTGCCGCTGGCTTTGTCGTTGATGATGCGATTGTGGTGATTGAAAATATTACTCGCTACATTGAGCAAGGCGAATCCCCGTTACAAGCGGCACTGAAAGGCTCTAAGCAAATTGGTTTTACCATTATTTCACTGACGTTTTCGTTGATCGCGGTGCTGATTCCCTTATTGTTTATGGGTGATGTAGTGGGGCGCTTGTTTCGTGAGTTTGCGATTACCTTAGCCGTGGCTATATTGATTTCCGCGTTTATTTCATTGACCTTAACGCCGATGATGTGTGCCAAGCTGTTACAGCCTGTTGATGAAAAACGGGCGGGGTGGTTTTATCGCTACAGTGGTCGGTTTTTTGACCGTCTCACCGCGGGCTATGGTCGACTGCTAAACGGGGTTTTACGTATTCAAGGCGTTACTTTACTGCTGGCGGTACTCACGCTAGTGCTGACGGTGGCGTTATACGGCGTCATTCCCAAAGGATTCTTTCCTACACAAGATACCGGTGTTATTCAGGGTATTTCCGAAGCGCCGCAAAGTATTTCTTTCGCGGCCATGGCGGAAAGGCAACAAGCCTTGTCACAAGTGGTTTTGGAGGATACGGCAGTTGAAAGTGTTTCTGCGTTAATCGGGGTTGATGGCACTAATCCAACCCTGAATACCGGGCGGCTGTTAATTACCTTAAAGCCTTTGGTTGTACGTAAGGTGGGCGTAGCTGAGGTTATTTTGCGCTTACAAAGCAAGCTTAAGGACGTGCAGGGTATCACCTTGTATATGCAGCCACTGCAAGATTTAACGCTTGAAAATCGGGTTAGTCGTACGCAGTATCAATTTACCTTGCAATCCGTCGATGCCGATGAATTAACGGTTTGGACAACGCGCTTGGTGGAACAGTTGGCGCAGTTACCTGACTTAACAGATGTCGCCAGTGATGTGCAAAATCAGGGCTTACAGGCATTTATCGAGGTAGACCGTACCAGCGCCAGCCGTCTAGGCGTTTCGATGGCCGCCGTGGATAACGCACTGTATAACGCGTTTGGACAACGTTTGATTTCAACCGTTTTCACACAGTCCAATCAGTATCGCGTGGTACTGGAAGTAAAGCCTGAGTATCGACAAGGGCTAACGGCGCTTAATGCCTTACGGGTACCGTCTACAAACGGCGCAACCGTGCCTTTATTATCAATCGCCAGCGTATCGGAACGTTTAGCGCCCTTAGCGATTAATCATTTGGATCAATTTCCTGCGGCGACCGTTTCTTTTAATCTGGCGCCCGGCGCATTTTTGGGCAACGCCATTGCTGCCATTGAAGACGCCAAACAAAGTATTGGTTTACCGCTACAGGTACAAGCCAATTACCAAGGCGCAACATTAGCGTTTAGCGCTTCTCTGAGCAATACGCTATGGCTGATTCTTGCGGCTATCATAACCGTGTACATTGTTTTAGGCGTACTGTATGAAAGTTACCTGCATCCCATTACCATACTGTCAACATTACCGTCTGCGGGGGTGGGGGCTTTGTTGGCATTGATGTTGTCGAATAATGATTTAGGCATTATTGCCATTATTGGCATTATTTTGCTGATGGGTATCGTTAAGAAAAATGCGATCATGATCATTGATTTTGCCTTGGAAGCTGAACGTCACCAAGGCAAAACGGCGGTGGAGGCTATTTATCAAGCCTGTTTGCTGCGCTTTCGCCCCATCATGATGACCACATTTGCGGCGTTACTTAGCGCACTGCCGTTAATGTTAGGCAGTGGCGTCGGTTCAGAATTACGCCATCCACTCGGCATTACCATGGTCGGTGGTTTGTTGTTAAGTCAATTACTGACGCTATTTACCACGCCAGTCATTTATTTAGCGTTTGATCGCTTGGGGAAACGTTTTTCCTGATAGCGCATTCACTACCCATTTTTAAAAAAGTGTACGATAGTAAACAATAGATTACATTTTTCAATTTAAGTTCTTACACGAACTCAGGTTAGTTAAGTACAATGAGAAGCATATTTGATGCGGTAGGTAGTCATGTTCAAGTATAACTTTGTTACTGTGTTGTTGTCATGCACAGTTATTTATTGATGTATAAGGAGTTTTTTATGAAAATCT
>JAPLRW010000154.1 GCA_026398935.1 Methylococcales bacterium | reverse complement strand
CACCGTGGATCTATTTTTCATTGTTAGCACACGCCTCATCAAAAGCCATACAAACTTTCATTGTAACGGAAGCCCCGTTATTTGAGCCATCGGAGGTGTATTATTTTTTATTTACAGTCGATCAGTTCTTGAAATGGTATTGCACACCAAAACCCAAGAAAGATAAGCAATACCAGAGACCCGTAATATTCTCTCGCTTCTATTATTCACATTACCGTACAATCATACATTCACTATCGGAATATACCCATGCAGCTCCCACGCCTTAGCGACATCTATATCTATCCTGTTAAATCCCTGACTGGCATACGCGTGGAGCAATGGCCCGTGACAGCTAACGGGTTATTGTATGATCGACACTGGATGCTGGTTGATGCACAGCAGCAATTTTTAAGTCAACGGCGCTCGCCGCGTATGACGTTGATTAGCACCGAGCTGACCGAAACGCAGTTGATTATTTCTGCACCGGGCATGGATAATTTATGCCTGGGACTGCAAGAACACTCTGGGGAAGTACTTGATGTGCAGATTTGGCATGATCTCTGTAAAGCACAGGTAGTTTCTGAACAAGCTGATCGCTGGTTTAGTCAGTTTTTAGACACGGATTGTCGCTTGGTTTTCCAGCCGGAAAACGGTATTCGCTCCGTCGATCCCCGCTATGCTAATCCCAATGATCAAACCAGCTTTAGCGATGGCTTTCCGTTTTTAATCATTGCCGAAAACTCGTTAGTCGCGTTAAACGCGGCGTTACCATTTCCCATCGGCATGGTACGCTTCCGGCCTAATTTAGTGATCGAAAATTGTGCAGCCTACGAGGAAGACATTTGGCGTGAAATCAGTATCAATGGCATTCACTTTCGTTTACCCAAACCCTGTGCCAGATGCCCCGTCCCAACAATTGATCTCCTTACCGCCGAGTATGGCAAAGAACCGCTAAAAACGCTCAGCCGCCTGCGGAAATGGGAAAATAAAGTCTATTTTGGACAAAACGCCCTGCACGATAGCGTGGGGACATTGCACACCCAAGCGGACGTAACCGTTATCCAAACGGGCGCGCATCAGCCACCGTTGTAAACATCGCAGCTACTGCCTTTAACTTTACTGCTTTACGTAATTACAGTAGTATTGTCGCTAACTATATTTAAGGTGGTAAGTCGTCCTTGATGAGGCACATTACCGATAAGGTAATGTGCCTTATGTAGAGCTACCAACCCACATTTATTAACCCACAGTAACGCAATCGGAACACCATGTCTGCTAACGAAACCCAGCCCTCATCTAATTTTATTCGCCACATTATCGCTAAAGACTTAAGCGACAATAAAAACAACGGTAAGGTAGCAACGCGCTTTCCACCTGAACCCAATGGGTATTTGCACATTGGACATGCTAAATCCATTTGCCTCAATTTTGGCATTGCTGCCGAAAATAATGGCCGCTGTAATCTGCGTTTCGATGATACCAATCCCGAAAAAGAAAGTATCGAATACATGCAAGCCATCGAGCGCGATGTTACTTGGCTAGGCTTCAAGTGGCACGAATTACGCCATGCATCCGATTACTTTGAGCAATTGTATGGCTATGCCGTAGATTTAATTAAAGCAGATAAAGCGTATGTTGACAGCTTATCAGCAGAAGAAATTCGCCTTTATCGTGGGACATTAACTGAGCCAGGCAAACCCAGTCCCGACAGATCTCGCAGTATTGCAGACAATCTGGCGTTGTTTACTGGAATGCGTAACGGCGAGTATGCCGATGGTCAGTTTGTGTTACGTGCCAAAATTGACATGGCCTCGCCTAACATTAATATGCGTGATCCGGCACTATACCGTATCCGCCGCGTGCATCACCAACGCACGGGCGATCAATGGTGTATTTACCCCATGTACGACTATACGCATTGTATTTCCGATGCGCTGGAAGGCATTACCCATTCGCTCTGTACGTTGGAATTTGAAGATCATCGACCCCTGTATGATTGGGTATTGGATCAACTGGATATTCCTTGCCATCCGCAACAAATCGAATTTTCCAGATTACAATTGGAATATACCATCGTCAGTAAACGTAAACTGAACCAACTAGTCACTGAGAAACATGTCAGCGGTTGGGATGATCCACGCATGCCAACCATTGCTGGTCTGCGTCGTGCAGGTTACACACCGACAGCCATTCGTGATTTTTGCGAACGTATCGGCGTCACCAAAAAAGATGCCTGGATTGAAATGAGTGTTCTTGAAAACTGCATCCGCGAAGACCTTAACGAAAAAGCATCGCGTGCTATGGCTGTGTTACAACCATTACGTGTCGTGATTGAAAACTATCCGGCGGATAAAATAGAACACTTAACGCTCAGCAACCATCCTCAGCATCCGGAAATGGGCGAAAGAACCGTTACCTTCGATAAAGTTATCCTTATTGAACACGATGATTTCGCTGAAAATCCACCGCCCAAATATAAACGCTTAATCTTGGGCGAAGAAGTGCGCTTGCGCGGCAGTTACGTTATTCGCTGCAATAGCATTATTAAAGACGACAATGGCGCGGTTATTGAGCTACGTTGTAGCTACGATCCTGACACATTGGGTAAAAACCCAGAAGGCCGCAAAGTAAAAGGGGTTATTCATTGGGTTTCCGAACAACATTCTTTACCGGCTGAAATTCGCCTGTACGATAGGCTTTTTTGTCGTCCAACGCCTGACACCGAAGAAAATTTCTTAGATGCCATTAATCCTGACTCGCTCACCACGCTAACGGATTGTCGTGTGGAAGCCAGCTTGGCTACTGCCGTGGCTGAAAGCTGCTACCAGTTTGAACGCATCGCTTACTTTTGCCTGGATGCCAAAGACAGTCAGCAAGATCATTTAGTGTTTAACCGTACCGTCACTTTGCGCGATACTTGGGCGAGTTAAGGTTCTAACAGCGTTATTGTGGGGCGCACATTAAACGTGTCCCCTACTCTACGAGCATTAACAACATTCCGGATCTCTGTTAAACTTGCTGCCTTGTTGCCATAGCCGCAGATGTCGCACCCAAACCGTAAACGCTTACCTCGTTAAGCCCTTCACTCCTATAGTACACATTACATGAGCATAATTATTAAAACGGCCAGCGAAATCGAGAAAATGCGTATTGCTGGACGCTTAACCGCCGACGTTCTGGACATGATTGCTGAGCATATTGTGCCAGGCATCACCACCGATGAACTCGATCAAATTTGCCATGATTATATCGTTAATGTGCAGCAGGCCATACCGGCACCACTGGACTACCGTGGCTTTCCAAAATCCATTTGCACATCCGTTAATCAACAAGTCTGTCATGGTATCCCCAGCGATAAACGGCTAAAAAAAGGTGACATAGTCAACATCGACATTACCGTCATTAAAGACGATTACCATGGTGATTCCAGCAAAATGTTTGGCATAGGTGTCATTAGCCAACCCGCACAACGTCTGATTAATGTCACGCGTGAAGCGCTTTTCTTAGGCATCGAACAAGTGAAGCCCGGCTGCACCCTTGGTGATATTGGGCATGCCATTCAAACGCACGCCGAAGCCAATTATTATTCAGTGGTAGAAGAATACTGTGGACACGGTATTGGGAAAAGTTTTCATGAAGACCCACAAGTGCTGCATTATGGTAAGCCCAATACCGGTGTCGTACTGGAAGAAGGCATGATTTTGACCATAGAACCCATGCTTAATATAGGTAAACGCCACGTTAAAGTCCTCGGCGACAAATGGACAGTTGTCACCAAAGACCGCAGTCTTTCGGCACAATGGGAACACACTATTTTAGTCACACCGACCAGTTACGAGATTTTGACGTTACGCCAAGAAGAACGCTGAGTTAAGCAATAGGGGTGATTTCATCGCCCCTACGTGCCACTAACGATGACACATAAGCCAATACCTGCACTTGCCGCAGGAAACAGATGACAGTAGGACGATGCGCTAATGACTTCACAACCTCACAACACACCGTTACACGCTATCCTATCGCCGCCCACCATGACCAATACAGAAGCCTTAACGATCACCTTCGAGGCTGATTTATTTGCTTCACCTAATGTATTACAGGCCTTCAAGCAACGACTAAAAGATCAAAACGACGACTTAAAGCAACACTACCATCCCCAGCGCTCTGTCGATACACTCCTTACCCAAAAATCAGATGCCATTGATGCCCTCCTCCGTTGTACTTGGCAACATTTCTTAGGCGAACATGCGGAGCAACTGAGCCTACTCGCCGTGGGCGGCTATGGCAGACGCGAACTGTTCCCGCACTCCGATATTGACATCATCATTCTCCTGCGCGATGAGCACGACCTCGTAACGCATCAACAAGCACTCTCCAACTTTTCTACCTTTCTCTGGGACATCGGTCTAAAACCAGGGCAAAGTGTACGTACCTTAGCGGAATGCATTCAAGCGGCTATTGATGATCAAACCATCATGACCAGCCTATTAGAACACCGCCTGATTGTCGGTAATGTTAGCCTACACAAGGCCATTCATACCGCGACTCGTACCGATAAAATGTGGCGACCAGAACCTTTTTTTGCCGCAAAAATGCAAGAACAGCAACAACGCTATCTTAAATACCATGATACCGCCTACAATCTGGAACCCAACATCAAAGAAGGCCCTGGCGGTTTGCGTGATTTACAAGTCATTGTCTGGGTTTTTAAACGTTTCTACGACACCGAAACGCTTGAAGAACTGATTAAATACGACTTTCTATCCGCATCAGAATACGAGGAACTTATTTCTGCCCGCGATATTATTTGGCGCATCCGCTACGCCTTGCATTTACTGACCGGACGCTGTGAAGATCGCCTACTGTTTGACCATCAACGCGATTTAGCGCACCAATTTGGCTTTAACAATATTCAAACCAATAACGCCGATGTTGAACAATTCATGCAGTTCTATTTTAAAACCGTGGTCGGTTTAGAGCGCCTTAATGAAATGCTGCTACAACTCTTTAACGAGCGCTTCATCACCAACGATCAAACCAAACGGGTGGTTATCAATGCCAACTTTGACGCGTACAACGGCTACTTGGAAGCACGCGACGAAACCGTTTTTGAAACACAGCCTCTCGCACTGTTAGAAATATTCTTATTGCTGCAACTCAGTCCCTCACTGAAAGGCGTACGCGCCGCCACCATTCGTCTTATTCGCAAAAATCTCCATCGAATAGACGACGATTTTCGGCACAATCCCACCGCCAACCGTATTTTTATCGAAATACTCCGCCAACCACGCGGCATTACCCATGAATTAAAACGTATGAACCGCTATGGCGTTTTAGCCGCCTACCTGCCCAGCTTCGCCAACATCGTTGCGCGTATGCAATATGATTTATTTCACATCTACACCGTAGACGAACATACCCTGTCATTAATTAGAAATTTACGCCGATTTTCCTTACAAAAGCATAACCAGGATCATCCTTTTTGTAATGCCATCTTTATGTTGATTTCTCATCCACACATCCTCTACATTGCCGCACTGTTTCACGATATTGCTAAAGGGAAAAAGGGTGACCATTCGGTGCTCGGCGAAGAAATTGCACGCGAATTTTGTATACAACATAGCATCTCCAGCCACGATACCAAACTGATTACCTGGTTAGTGCGTAATCACCTGATTATGTCCATGACCGCGCAACGCAAAGACATTAGCGACCCGGACATTATTCACCAATTCGCCCTGCAAATGGGCAGCGTTGAATACCTTAACTACCTGTACCTGCTCACCGTCGCCGACATTCGAGCCACCAACCCTGAATTATGGAATAGCTGGAAAGATACGCTGCTCAAAGAGCTGTATATTGCTACCCATCAAGCGCTACGCCGTGGACTTGAAAACCCCATTGCCGTCACCGAACGCTTAAATGACAGCATCGCAGAAGCCAAACACATGCTGGTAAAACTGGGCATGCCCGAACAACATATCCAGCACGCCTGGAAACATGTCAGCGACGATTACTTTTTACGCTATTCTGCCGATGAAATTGCTTGGCACACCATCGCCATTGCCGCCTCCCTCGAAAACGAACTGCCCTTGGTATTACTGCGTCCACAAACACAACGCGGCAGTGTTGAAGTATTTATTTACACGCACAATGCCCCCAACATCTTCTCACTGAGTACCGCAACGCTGGATCAACTGGGATTAACCATCTTAGATGCCCGCATAATCACCACCCAAGACAATTACATCCTTAATAGCTTTCAAATCCTCGAGCAAAGCGGCGAACCCATCAACGACCTTTACCGTGAAATCCATATTTGCAAAGCGTTGCGGCAAAATTTACGCCAAAAAAGCGTTAAACAAGAAAGAAATATTCATGGCCGCCGCTCCAGACAAGCGCAGTATTTCCCCATTCCCACGCGCATTACTTTTCAAGACGACGCAGCTAACCACCGTATTATTTTAGAGCTGGTTACCACCGACTGTGCGGGCTTACTGTCCACTATCGGTCAAGTATTTACCCGCCACAAATTAGAACTGCACAGCGCCAAAATTACCACCATCGGCAGCCGTGCCGAAGACATGTTTTACTTGTCCGCAGACGGCGCACTGACCATTGACAACCTAGATCTGCAAGAAAAAATCCGCGCGAAAATCATTCAAAAACTCGCCGAGCTACGGTAATTATTCATCCCCGTTGATTATTCAGCGTTGTTGATCAAATCAACAACGCTATTCGATACATTTATACCTTACGCCGCCATTTACCCGTTTAGGCATACCTGTGTCTATGAAAATTTAAAATAGGGACTCGCCGGATAAATTTGTCTAAATTCAGATTATTACAATAACACCATCCTTAGCTCAATCTTAAGGTTGAATTAATCTTCGTATGCTACATTACGGCCATGCCGTTTTTTTCTAGTGTTGCCGATTATGGCTTCTTCCGCAGCATTTTTTTCAACCTGAAAATGAGGATCAATAAAACTACCTTTAGCCACAACAGTGCTGGCATTTTCACTGATTACGACTGTCAATACTGCTGGTGCATTGGCAAATTTTTTAACAAGGAGATATAAATGAAATATTTGAAATACCTGCCAATTATGTTGGCATTCAGCATACCCTCACAGGCAACTGTGATGTATGGAAGCATTGGTAACTTTGATGTTATCAATGATACTGGACGGGACGCCCACGGATTCGAAATCGAATATGAGGGTTTAAAAAGTACCGATATTGGCTATACATGGACGTATTCCAGATATGGTAATGCTCAGTTAGTAGAAACCACATCTTCAGCCGGAGTTCCAACAACAGTTGTTCGATATACTGCAAAATTTGATACGACTACAAACAAATGGTCTGCAACTTCAAATGCTGCCACCTTCCCATGGATGGTAACAGCTGCACATCAATGTACAAGTCCACTATCAACAGATGGCTGTGAACATTTTG
>JAPLRW010000081.1 GCA_026398935.1 Methylococcales bacterium | reverse complement strand
AATCTGAAAAATACCGATAACGTTGCCATTTCTATTTTGACTTTATACGAATTGGAATATGGTTTGGCTAATGCACCTGACAATAAAAAAGCGGTTATCGAACAAAAAATCATTGAAGTTCAAGCTGATTTTACGGTTTTTCCACTGTCAAAGAAAGGTGCGAAAGTATTTGGTAGTTTCAAAAAATCAATCAAGGAAAGCAAAATGCTTACGAAAGAAAACATCAAGAAACACAATATTGACTTGATGATAGCCGCAACAGCGATTGTAGAAAATTACACTTTAGTCAGTGCAGATACGATTTTTCCTGAAATTTCAACTATGGATACCCGTCTAAAACTAGAAAACTGGACGCTATAGCAAGAGCCTTGACGGAATGTGGGATTTTGTATCCCCCCACATTCTATAAGGTCTACTTGCTATTGATTAATGCAGCATAGCTGCTGACCCCATTGATTTCGCCGACTTTACCGGCGCTGACAGGGTATTGATTTCACGAGAAATATCGGCATAAAGTTCCGTTGTCCATAGCGGAAGTTGTGCTGAATCAGCTGTTAAAGGATAGGCTCTTGGGTCGTGCGGGGCGATGACGACTTTTACATTTTCCGCGCCTACTTGCGTGGTGAGGATGAACAGTTCCTCTATGATTTCATCACCCATGGCAAGGCAACCGATAGAGACGGCTCGGCCATGAATGAAAATATCCGAACCAGGTTCCGTACGCCCTTCTTGCACGGCATGGAATAAGTCAAATTCATTGGGGTAGTTGAGTTTCATGGACAGGTGGTAATGGCTGTTTGGATTCAGTCCGTCGATGTGGTAAATGCCTTCTGGTACTTGCTTGTCGCCCATACGCAGTTTGGGGCCTGCTACGCCACTGGCGGCCTGAATGCCGTAGGTGTGGATAAGGCGAAATTCTGCGTTATCCCTCGCCCATAATTCCAGTTTCTTTTCCTGCTTTAAAGCGACAAGGGTGATTGCTTTAGGGGGAAAAGACACCTTTGCTTTGGCGAAATAGGTGTTGAGTTTGCGTGTGGTATATTCGCCGTAAATTTGCAGAATATCTTCTACGGTTCTTTCGCCTAGTGGATTAATGGGCGGGGTGTAAATGGGCCTGCTTTGAGCCTGTGGTTTTACGGGGGTACTAACCACAGGCGTATTAATGGGCTGGTGCTCCGTGCAGGCGATCAGTAATGCTGTTAAGGTTAAGCCTGCAATGATTTTGCTTGTTGATTTCATAATGTGTGGGGTAAAAAAGGTGGCTATTATTGTATATTTTGGACTATTAACGTCCTGTGTGTTTTTATCCCCTCAAATGCCCGTCCCCATACGCCACCCATTTGTAGGTGGTTAGCTCATCAGGCCCGACCGGCCCCCGCACATGTAGCTTATCCGTGCTAATGCCGACAACCGACCCCAAACCGTAATCGCCACCTCCTGACAATCGGGTTGAGGCGTTAATCATCACCGATGCCGAATCCACCTGCTCTTCAAATTGCCTAGCCATCGCCAAACTTTGCGTCACAATACCGTCGGTATGCCCGGAACCATAGTGGTTGATATGCTCGATAGCCGCTTGAATACCCGCCACAATCTTGACCGAAAGAATCGGTGCCAGATATTCGCTATGCCAGTCTTCTTCTGTCGCCGCTGAAATATTGGGCAAGTGCTTTTGCGTTTGTTCACAGCCCCGCAGCTCAATGTGCTTGGCAGTAAAGGCCGCGTACAACAACGGCAACAAGTATTCAGCACAGTGTTTATCGACTAACAGCGTTTCCAGCGCGTTACAAACCTGCACGCTTTGGCATTTGGAATTAATGGCGAGGGCAATCGCCTGCTCAGGGTTCGCATCGGCGGCGAGGTACAGGTGACAAATGCCGTCGTAATGTTTAATCACCGGAATGCGCGTGCCTTCGGCAATGCGCTTGATTAAGTCTTTGCCGCCGCGTGGAATAAGCACATCAATATAGTCATGCATTTTCAGCAGTTCGCCCACCGCTTCATGCCCCGGCGTGCGGATAATCTGTATCGCATGTTGCGGCAAACCTGCGTTCACCGCGCCTGCAATCATGGCATCGGTAAGCAAGGTGTTGGTTTGCAGGGCTTCCGAGCCGCCGCGTAAAATAACCGCATTGCCACTTTTGATACACACGCCCGCCGCATCGGTAGTGACGTTAGGGCGCGACTCATAAATAATGCCGATGACACCGAGCGGCACGGATTTTTTGTAGACCCGCAGCCCCTTTGGATTGGTATGGCCGGCCAGTATCCGATTCAGCGGGTCTGGTCGTTGTGCCACCTCTTTTAATCTGGAGAGCATGTACTGAAAGGTTTTGTCATCAATCGTCAGGCGCTTAACCATTGCATCCGATTGCCCTTCATCGCGGGCTTTTATGATTTCTTGGGCATTAACTGTTAGAACCTGATGCTTGATTGATTCAAGCGTTTCGGCCATTTTAGCCAAGGCAAGATTTCGCATTGCTTCGGGTACTGACGCTAACTGGCGCGCCGCTAGGCGACTTTGCTGGGCAATGATTTGAACAGGATGAATAGTCATTTTTTTACAAGGATGGTTTTTTGAGCGCGTTAAGATTGATTGTACACTGTGCTATACAGACTATGCTCAGTAACGAAACCCAATTTATTTAACGCACAAAAAGTTTAGCGGGCTGTAACGGCTTTATTCTGCTAACAGTGTAGCAATCGCTGCTTTCGCATTACACTGTGCAATGACTTCGGCTAACTGTAATTCATGCAATTTATGTTTGATCGCTTCCGTACCATTGAAATTAAACGTTTGATAATCCTTTTTCGCAAAAGTAACGATCTGACATTTCTTAAAGGGCTGGTTTTCAAAGGGCAGATGCGCAGCGTTCAGCGTTAAAAGCTCCGTCTCTTCCGAACTAGGCGCATAAATCATAAACTCACCTTTCATTACCAGCACCGCTCGGTATTGATTTTTAGTGGTCAAATACACGTAACCTGTTTCAATCTCTTTTTCTTTTAAGCGCATCTGTGTTGTCCTTAATGGTGTCATGCCAAATCATGTTTTTTGGGCAGGTGTTGGTTACGTTGGATTGATTGTACAACGCAGTAAGTTGGTGGGCATTAACGAACGCCAACACTTTTCGTTCCGATGTGTTGGCGTTCACGTTATTATCCCCATTTTACCGTGCTATGTTAATGGCTGTGCTGTGCAATAAAGTGCGCATGCAGAATCCCTTCTTACTCAATACAGCCTAAAGGCATCACCTCAGCAGGTAACTATTTTACAGGCACTTTGCTACTAAAGTTAGTATTTTCCTGCTGCAAAAACTGCTCAATCAATGACGCATTATAAGTCCCAGCACTGGTTGGCCAGCAGCCTTTCGTACATTCATTAACAATCAAGGGGTGTCTACTGGTACCACCATAAGAACCTGCGCCACCAATACATGCGCCAACACCGCCATTCTCTGTGGTAACCGCAGGATTGGGTTCATACCATACCCCGATATGCCCAGCCCATCCTGAAGAACAGCGACAGGCGCAGTTCAAAAAATCAGTCTTTTGCGACACAGTAAGAATAAGCTCCTGCCCGTTATTTTCCAGTGCTAATTTATCTGCTGCTGGGAGAACATTGATGGCGTTATTGAGAGTCATCGGCAACGCATTAATCACCGTAGCTACACCGTTTAGTTTGTAAGCCCCCGGCATAGTAGACGGTGCATTAACCATCCCACCAATCAGGCTATTTATGTACCCTACATCAAAGGAACTCCCTATGGAAAGGCCATTACTAATGTCGACTTTTATGCCGCTAAGCGTAATGGTCTTATCAACAAAACCATCCGCAATTTTTGAGGAAATGCTATAAATATTACCAACATTTTCAGCCGTTTTAAGTCCTTGAGTCACCAATTTCCCCAAGTCTTTGAAAGCGATAATATCGTTAACGCTTGATATACTGGTTATAACCAAACTCGTCCTCGAACCGTCTGGAAATGTTACATCCCGCCCCACGGCGAGTTCCAAACCTGCTTTCGAGACTTTTATAGCACCATCAACCCCACCAATAATAGCTATCGCAGCATCACCCGCTGCCAGCGCACCACTGACGCCACCCGCCGTGAGCACCGTACCCGCAATAGTAAAACTCAATGCAGAACCCTCTTTAATCAAGCTCAGCGTTTGAACCATTTTATTTTCTGCTGTCGCCAAATCGCTCCATGCCCCGCTTTCCAAGCCAGCCATAGCCGTATTGAGTATCAATTGCGCTCTTTTGGCATTTACCCCGTAGGTGTTCATCAAGGTTTTTATTTGCTGATTGGCAGGGCCACTGGCGACGGTAGCAAGAACATCCTCTGGACTTAAGGCGACCTGTTTTTTAGGCGTGCTGGCGGCAATCAGTGTTTCGGTTTCAGCGGCATATTTTACTAAAACAGCCAATGCCTTATCTGCTTTCAGCGTCCTTGATTTCACTGTCTCAATAGTGGCAGAGGAGAAGTCGGTAAACAGCAGGCTATTAACGGTCAATATTGACTGTAACAAAGCCGCCGATGTTTTCGCGACAGACTCACTTACCCCTATAGATAACGCCGGATTTCCTGCCATATCGCCTTGAATATAGCGTGTAGAAATCGCCGGAATAGGCGTAGCTATGGTTTTTATTTTGGCATCTGTTAATTCAAATTTCATCGGGTTTGAAAGCGGCAGTAATTGCATATCCGCCTCATACAGTGTTTTTACTCCAACAGCATCTGGAACGCTAACCGAAGGAATATGCAATTGCCCAGTCAGACTATACGTTGCGGAACAACTGGGCGATGCTGGGGTGGTTTTTGCACCCGTCAATTCAAATTTCATCGGTTTTGAAAGCGGCAGTAATTGCATATTCGCCTCATACATCGTTGTTGTTCCCGCAGCATCCGGAACGCTAACAGAGGGAATATGTAATTGACCCGTTGGGCTATACATTGCTATACAGCTTTGCAACACGGATGCGTTATAACGTTGCTGCACTTCTGTACTCGAAAGCGCGCGATTGTACAGGCGAACGTCGTCAATTTTTCCGTTGAATGGCCGATTCAGATCCTTTTCCTGACCGATGGCGAACCACGCGCTGGTATAGCTCACCTTACCAGACCATGCAACACTGCTTGAAGGTTGCAATACACCGTTATAGTAAACTTTCCCCGCCTCATTCGCCTTACGGGTGGCTACAATATGCACCCACTGATTAAGCGGAACCTGCGCATTGGCATTGGTCGTATGCCACGAGCCGTCACCAATCTGAAAGTGAATATGCCCTGCTGGCGCAACCTGAGCATCAGGATTAGTCCGACCATCCAAAAAGATGGATGCGCCAGATTGGGTCGCATCGTATTGACTGCCAACAATAAGCGCGACATTTTCATTGTTCTTGTTATTAGCAGGATATTCGGAAGCATAAATCCATGCTTCCAGCGTTAATTCGTTTTGAATGGCTAATTTAGCAGGGACAGGATCACCGACCAGAATGCGTTGTCCCGTTCCATCAAAACCATACGCACTGTTACTTGCTCCTGACCTATCGGCTGTCAAGGTTGCACCAAACACCGTACCATTAACCCCGCTCACCGCTTCGTCATCAGCGTTACCGTTAAATGGGTAGGATGCAACGACCCCATCATCAATCGCCCCCAACGCCGTTACCGTAAAAAATGACAGTACCAGCACGCTGCTCAACCACCCTGTAGTTTTTTGAATGCGTGTTCTTTTCATTTTTGCTTCTCCCTTGTTTAAAGTACCCACTATTACGCTTGGTTTCAAACATTCGCTGATTACAAACCCAACAATACGCGAACACTCAAACACCAATACTCAGCTGAAATGCTAATACTATTTACTTATTAACCTATTGATATGGGTCAATTAGGCAGTAATTTACTTTTATGGGTTTTAGCGTATTACCAAGGAATATGTATAAAATAACGTGCATATCTATAGCAGGGAACCCCGTCATTAATTTTTTGGGGCTGGAATTATGTACCGTTTTTTCAAATAGTT
>JAPLRW010000299.1 GCA_026398935.1 Methylococcales bacterium | reverse complement strand
TAATGTCTTTGGGTGACACTTTGGGAACGTCTGCATTGGTTAAACAATGAATGGCATTATCTTCGTACCAAACGTACAACGGTAGCCGAGTACCCAGTTTTTGATCACTGATGTAATCATTAAAGAGATTAACCGATAAGCGCGCCTTCGTCTGCTGACCATTCGAAAAATCGATACAATTAATGGCGTCAGAGGATAAAAAAGCATGTTTAATGCCATCACTGTCGCTAAAGATGATGGGATACGCTAAATAAACACAGTACAAGCGCTTATAATAATAGAACAAACGATTAAATAAGCTGTCATTATTATCCTCGTATTTAGTGGTGCGCCCTATTTGTTTAAGCCACTGCTGCAACCATTCCACAAACTGTGGATCCGCCTGTTCCGATAAGCCTAAGACCAAATGACTAACCATTGAAAACTCATCTATCGCTATAATTTCATAAGGAATCTCTAAAAAATAATCCTGATTGAGTTTAGCGTGGATAGATACAAAATCGACTAATAAACGTTCGCCAATCGTGACGGGTGCGGTCTTTTTTGACAAGGTAATACGTACTGTTCTAAGAGAAATGGCACTGGTTGAAGCGACCAAAGACTCTTGATGATGCGCTACTCGTAGCCGAACGGGTAATACTTTTTCGACAGGTCGCTCCGGTGCTGCAACACTCGCATCAAAATTGAAAAACTGTGGCCTTTTTTTATCAACCGCGATGATGGGCTTAATGCCTTGATTACCCATCTCATTATCAATTTCAACACTCATTATCCAACTCATCTCCAAGCACGGTTATCATCAGTGAGAATATTTAAGCATATAATGCTACTTATGCTCAATAAACATTCACTCTCTATTGAATACCTTTTGATTGTAGCGGATTATGGAAAAAATTTAAGTTTAGCGCTGGATTAATTTTTTTAATCCATTTTATGTCACCCTACCCTTTTTACACGGCGAATTCATTAACACAGATGAGTTTTTTTTCGCCGTAGGTTGTCGAAATTACAATAGTCTACTAACCTTCTGATGAGATCTTACTGTTATCGTCGATCAATATGGCGTTCCAAGCCCGCACCAGACTCTAAAAAACAGGCATACACCTAATGATGGAAAACTGTACTGAAAAACGCCAGTTCATTCGCATGAGTGTGGAATGTGAATTGGTGTACCGATTACCCGATTCCATTCGACTGGTTAAGGGAATATGTAAAAACCTTAGCAGTTCCGGCATTTTATTTACCGCCTTCCGAGAGATTAACGCGGGCGTTGTATTGGAGATTGAGTTGGCGACCTTAGATGAAGTCATTGCCCCTCCTATGAAAGCATTGGTTGAAGTAGTGTCTTCGCGCCTTGTTGCACCAGGTACTTATGACGTAGCCGCCGAAATTAGAGGCTTTAGATAGTCACCTTCCTTTACTGTTAAGCCCTTAAATTATTTTTGGTTAGATGAATATGTGTAGCTATTAAGTCATGGATAAATTTGAATTTTACGACGCATTATCTAAGCTGCTATTGCAGCAAGAGAAGCTAAGCCAAAGTGATCTATTGCGCGTACAGCGACTAATGGAGCAAATTGAAGAGGGTTCGTTATCTGCATTACTGATGAAGGAATATGCGGGTAGCGATGGCTTACCTGAATTTTTGATTAGACTCGGACTGTGTTCTGATAAAGACGTTGCCGCGGCGATTATTGACATCACCGGATTAACCTTAGTTGAACCAACACAATATCCCTCAACCCCCATGTTGGAAGAGCTTATTTCCGTCAGATTTTTTAAAGAACACAAGCTGGTGGTGATTGAAAACCATCCCGATGAAGTTGTCGTTGCCGTCGTTGATCCAGTGAAATGCTTTGCTATTGAAGCCTTAGAAATGGCGTTAGATAAACACATCATTGTTCGAATCGGCGTTTTATCCGATATTAATGAAGCCATAGAAAAGCAAGCCGGATCGGATAAATCCGCGATGGATCGAATATTGGAAGATATTCAAGATGACAGCTTGGTTGAATATGATGTTGAACACCTGAAAGATATGGCCAGTGAAGCACCCGTCGTGCGCATCGTTAATTTAATTATGCAAAAAGCGCTGGAGAGCCACGCCTCTGATATTCATATTGAGCCTTTTGAGCAACGCTTAGTGGTACGTTTGCGGGTAGACGGTGTGTTACAGGATTTGAATGCCCCCCCCGTCAACTCTACTGCGGCAGTTATTTCACGCATTAAGATCATGGCCAAATTAAACATTGCCGAGCGACGCATTCCACAAGATGGTCGAATTAATGTGCAAATTCAAGGTAAAGATATAGATTTGCGGGTTTCAACGCTACCAACCATGTACGGAGAAAGTGTGGTTATTCGTATTTTGGATAAACACGGCATTGTTTTTGATTTTGAAAGCCTGGGATTTACCGGTAAGCCTCTCGCGAAATTCTTGGATATTCTGACCTTACCCCATGGCATTATCTTAATTACCGGCCCTACTGGCAGTGGAAAAACCACCACACTGTATTCTGCTTTAAACCGGCTTAATACCATTTCACGTAAAATTATTACCGTTGAAGACCCGATAGAATATCAGTTAGAAGGTATTAATCAGGTGCAAGTACAAAGTAAAATCGGCTTGGATTTCCCCGCTGCATTACGCTCTATTGTCAGACAAGATCCCGATGTCATTATGATTGGGGAAATGCGCGATAAAGAAACCGCCACCATCGCGATTCAATCAGCGCTCACCGGACATCTGGTGCTGTCTACCTTGCATACCAATGATGCCGTAGGGGGTATTGCACGCTTACTTGATATGGGCTTGGAAGATTATTTATTAACTTCAACGTTAAACGCTATTCTCGCACAACGCTTAGTACGTTGTTTATGTCGAAAATGCCGTCGTCCTTACATGGCCAGTGAGGAGTTAATTCAACAACTGGCACTACGGCGTTTTCAAGCAGACGGTGAGATTGTCTTATATGAAGCGACAGGCTGCACGGACTGTTCTGGCACAGGCTATCAAGGGCGACAAATGATTGTAGAATTACTCATTATGACCGATAGCTTACGCAATGCTATTTTGAAAGGATCAGATTCAGTCGCCTTACAACACCAGGCCGTTGATGAAGGCATGTTGACGCTCTATGAAGATGGTTTGCAAAAAGCCTTTGCAGGCATTACATCGCTCAGTGAAGTGATGCGCGTTTCCATCGGAAAATAGGGAGCATTTCATTATGACGTTACTCGTTCAAACTATGGCAATGAATATCACCCGTTTCTGGGGATGGTGGCTTTACGAATTGGGCTTACTGGCACCCTCGTGGCTGCGTGATTTTTTTTATACCCCACGTACCTACTTGTTTATTCGCATTAAAAACTTTCAGGTATTTTTTTCTTACGTCGATAAAGATTCAGAAAAAGAATTACTGCATGTTTATATGCACAAAGAAGGACAACTACAGCAAGATGCCTTTTTTAAAACGCACCCTGAATGGATGCATGCGACAAAAATATTATTACTCAATCCTAAACAATTATTAAAAAAACGTTTAGATTTACCGCTGGCCGCACAGAACAATCTTATTCAGGTACTAGGCTATGAGCTTGATCGTTACACGCCTTTTAATAACGATCAATGTTATTTTTCAACACAGATTTTAGATAAAAATAAAGCCAGTAATCGGCTTGTTTTAGAATTGATTTTCATTTCAAAACAAAAGCTGCATAACTATTACAATGAGTTACAAAATCTAGGGCTAAAAATTGATATCATCAGCCATGAAGATTATAGTGGACCCCGAAATCAGGACAATAGTTTAAGCTATACCCTGTCATGGAAAAGGGTTAACAATGAGCGAGAACAAACGGAAGATTTTTACAAGTGCAGAAAAGGCGAAAGTTGCCTTGGCAGCGGTCAAAGGATT
>JAPLRW010000043.1 GCA_026398935.1 Methylococcales bacterium | reverse complement strand
TTCTGTCTGGGACAGCTCTTCACTAACTTTATTGGCTTCCAGTTGTCTACGGATAGCTAACTGCTCTTCAATATCATTAATAACCGGTTCTAATGCGGCGCGCTTTAAGGTTGATAATTGCAATGAAACCGTCAACAGTTGGGTACGAATAGGGTGACTCAGTGATTCAAACTCATACAGCTTCAACTCGCTCGCATGCAGATCAATCAAGGTTTTTAACTGCAACTGATTCGCTTCGTCGATTAACTTTGATTCTGCGCCTGCTTCGGTAAGAAAAGCGGCCAGTTTTTGTTGGCTAGTCTCTAGCGCTTGTTTTGCGGCGACGGTTTCTGTTCGGATTAGTGCGGGGCGATTGTTTTGATTTAAAAGCTCGCTGTCTACTTGTTTTATATCGTCATCAAGCGTACTCAGCTTGGTTTTTTCCAGAATATACCGTTGCTCCAGCTCATCGGTTGGAATCGCTTGGACATTTTCGCTGGGCTGCTCCTTGATGAGCGCTTCGGTGCGCGTAATATCCGCTTGGATGTTTTTAATTTTTAGCGGCGCGCTATGCAGTGCTTCTTGGTATTGCGCCGTTTGTTCTTTAAACCGCGCCAGCGTATTGAGATTTTCTTTAGTGGCTTCATAAATCGCCTGGAGTTTACTTTTACTTGCTTCATTTAAATCCGCTTTATCACTAAGCGCTTTCGTTTTAGCGTCCAGTAAATCAGTGCTTAACTCACTGCTCAGCGGTGATACGCTACTTTTAAGGTCTTTATTAACCGTGTTTTCAGCGTGACAGAGGATGGACAAGCTCATCAGCAAAGGAAATACCCAGTGCCATCGCGTTGGTTTCAAATGAATACAATTAAAAATGCTGTTTAAAGACATACACGTCAACGTTTAAAGGTGAAGATACAGAAGGGCATGAAAGCGATTTTGATTATAGCAAACCGAGTTAAATTTATGCTGAATGCTTTTAGGTTTCGTCGCCCGTCATGAATATGTAAAGGTTATAACAAGAATGGTGGCGCTTAAATCAGGTAAACAATAATTAAACAGGTGGCATGCTAAAATGCAGCTTATTTTTTAATTTAATAAGCGTTGCTTCTGTGAAAATATTTAGCCTAACAGGCTTGCTGAGCAGTTTTTTTTTAGGATTATTCCCGGTTATTTGTGTCGCCCATGTTCCGATTGATCCCAATGAATCTATCTGGCTTAATTGGGTTTATACGCCAGAAATTGCCTTACCTATGCTCTTTACATCGATTGTGTATTTACGTGGACGTGCTAAAAGGCGCGAACATCATCGCCCGATTCCTATGCTTCAAACCCTGCTTTTTTTTGCGGGGATGCTCAGTTTTGTCATCGCCTTGCAATCCCCTTTAGAGCCTTTGTCGGATCATTTTTTATTCATGCATCAGATTGAACACATGCTTATTCGTTCAGTCGCACCGCTCTTAATTATTGTCAGCATGCCGCTTGCGCCTTTAATTCAAGGATTACCTAATGGTATTCGCCATCATGTTTTAGTGCCGCTGGTGCGTAATCGCGTATTGAAAGCGGTGTATTTATTTTTAGGGCATCCACTGATTGCTTCGGTGGTGTTTATTGCTACCTTGTTAATCTGGCAAATTCCCAGCTTACATGATCAAGCCGTATTTGACCGTACGCTGCATGACAGTATGCATATCACCATGATTCTCAGTGGATTTTTCTTTTGGTGGTTAATCTGTGATCCCAGGCAAAAATCAGCACGAATATCTTACGGGATGCGGTTAATTATTTTATGGGCAGTAACCATTCCCAATACCATTATCGGGGCGATTATTACCTTGAGCCATCAACAGATTTATAAAGCCTACGACGTGTTGCACGGCGACTGGGGTATTCAATTAATGTTAGATCAACAATTGGGTGGCATTATTATTTGGGGACCCGATGGAATGGTGGCGTTTGTGGGTACTGCCATTGTGTTTATATTATGGTTGCGACAAGAAAAAGAAAATAATCGGCACCTTAAAGCCGCACAAGCTGAACAATAAGCGTATTTTCTTAGAACCAGTAGCGGATTAAATATGGATATTTGGATTACTTACATTATTAAAGGTCTGTTGTTGCCGCCCGCAAGTTTATTGTTGGTAGCCGTATTAGGCTGTGTGTTAATCGTACAAGGGCGAAAAAGTGGTTTAATGCTACTGCTTTCAGTGCTCATGACATGGTATTTACTGAGCACAGTTATTGTTGCCAAGGCATTGATTAAGCCCTTGGAAGCCTATCCCGCCTTGCAATTAGCGCAAGTCAATGCGTTTAACGCGCAAGCGATTGTTGTATTAGGCGCTGGTATACGCACCTATGCTCCTGAATATGCGCAACAAGTAACTGTTTCGCATTCAACCCTTGAGCGCTTGCACTATGCAGCACTGCTGGCCAGAAAAACACATTTACCGATGTTAGTCGTCGGCGGTAATGTATTAGGCCAAAAGCAACCGCCTGAAGCCGAGGTGATGGCCACTACACTTGCTGAAGATTATGGGCTTAACGCGCGCTGGCAAGAAACAAGCAGTCGTAATACGGCTGAAAATGCACGTTTCAGTTATGCGCTTTTGGAAAAACAACACATTACTACGGTTATTCTCGTCACCCATGCTATGCACATGCCACGAGCTGCCGAGGCATTTAGTCGTAGCGGCTTCACCGTGTTGCCAGCGCCGACAGGCTACATTGCAGACGATAGCGAAAACACCATCTTTGATTTTATACCCTCGGCAAGAGCATTTTTACTGAGTACCTCGGCGATTCATGAATATGTCGGTGGCGTCTGGAAGCTGATCGGTCATTACGCAAAAATCAGTTAATATGTCTTGGATTTAACGCCTCCCTCTATTTTAGCCAGGGCAGGGTGGGCAATACTTTCTTGGGTACACGAAATGATTAAGCGAGTACTTTAGCCAGCAAGGGTAAAACCAATTCGCGTACTTCTTTAGGTAAGCGCATTAACGGCGTATCATTCTTCTGCTCTACCGCCAGCATAGCGGCTTGTAATACTTGTAATGGTAATTGCATCTCTGGATATTGTTCGGCCTGCTCTTGCCACAGTTGTTGCCACTTCTTAAAAGCGGAGGCTAAAGATTCATCTTCAATAAAAAAAGTGATTGAATGCACTAAGGCCGCCCCCAGATTATCCAGCGCGCCATACTCGGCATACAAAGCCAACAACCAAGTGATTTGTTTTTGCCAGAAAGAGGAACCTAGCTGATTGATGGCGAGCAGTAAATCCGGTGTGTTGGAAGGATAAAATTGACTCTGCTTTTCCCCCTTTTCGAAAGCGGCTTGTAGGGCTAATTGCGCGTTATCTATTTGTAGTAATTTAAAATATAACACAGGCTTATAAAATAATGCGAGGGTGAGTATTTCTTCTGCGATTTTTGGCAGCTCAATAGCCGTTATTAAATCTTGCAGTGCTTGTTCTGCCGCACCTTTTTTTTCATAAGCGTAGCTACGATTCAATAATGCCAATGCTTTTTGCTCGTTAGGTGCATCTAGCATTTCAATAATAGCATTCAGGTCTTGAAGCTTAAACTCACTTTCATCCTTTTGGCTATAAGTGGTAGCTCGCTTCAATAATGCATCTGTTTTTAGCTCAACAGACACCGCATTCATATTAATTATGGCAGTACAATCTTGTCGGGCTAGTTTTGTTTCACCTAGGTAGTAATAAGTCTCCCCCCGAATAATAAATGCAGTTACTTTTTGTAATAGGGGGATGCCATCCGTTTCTGGACTATTAATAATTTCACTGCTTGCGGCAATAACTTTTTCAGGATCATTTGCAGCTATTGCTAAATCTATTTGCGCTCCAATTTGATGATTAATAGCAACCAATAACGATTTATCGATAGACAACGCCGCGACGCTATAAGCAGATGACAGTCCATGCAATTTTCCTGCATTTTTTTGCAACTCGGCATCAGAAAACCAGGTACGTAACAGGGACGCCACCATTTTTAAGGGTTTGCCCTGATTATTTTTGACTTCTAGTGCCAAACGCATCAGTGGCTCGGCCATTTCATAGTAACTTTGTTTGCCGCGTTTATGCGAAATAACATAGCCCTTTTTGGCTAACTCACCCAGTTGTTTGGCGGCACTACGCTCATCAATAAAGGTTGCTTCTGCGATGGATTTAACCGGTGTTGCACCCTGTATTTCACAGAGTTTTTGGACAATTCTGCCTTGTTGTGGGGGGAGTGACCGCACGCGCTCTTGAAAATAAGGCGTCAGATTATCCGCCAGTTTGGTTAAGGCAGAAACGAAATTATCTAAGGATGCTGTGCTTAAAAAAGCCGCTAGCTCGACATATAAGCGGTGATTACCACCCGCTAAATGGTGTAAGGCTCGCACGCGATAACAGCCCTGGGCGGTGGCTAAAAAATCCACCAATGCTTGATCATTATTTAATGCCGCAATATTACTGATCAATTGCTTGGCATCCTCAGCCTCTAATACCTTTAAATGATGAATATCAAAAAAACCAAAGAAGGCTTCATCACGGGATGAAACGCCTGAAAACAGTTGTTGCGAGCTAGATAAGAGGGCGATATTATTTTTTTCTTGTAAATAAGCGCGCAGTTTTTTTTGCCCTATATCTTTAAGGCCATTAAAGACATCGCTCATATTCTCTTTCACCAGCAGAATCGTACGCTTGCCTATTTGCTCACTGATACTATGCAGAATAATATCCGCAACCGTCTCTGGCTTTTGACCTCTGGCCTTTGCCAAACAGTCTTTATTAAAACGGGCTGGGTCTATTTTTACTAACTGTTCAATAATCGCTAACGCCAAATCCACTAAGCTGGTGATAACATCATCTTCACCTAACCAAATGATGATCATTTTGTCTTGTAACGTGAGCTTATTTCTCAGCCGATTGACGACCATGGTAATAAAATGGGTTTTACCGCTGCCTCTAGGGCCGATAAATAACAGATGATTTTTTTTATCGCTGCAGATGCTTTCTTCACACCAAGCGACAGTTTTTTCTAATAACTTATGCCGTTGTACAAAGATTTTTTCTAATATTTCCGGGGCTGTATTACTCGGCGTATAAGCAGAAATGTGCAGTGAATCATGCATGATTATTAGCCTCTGTCATTGCCAAGTCCTCTGTCAATCGCCACCAGCGCTGTACCAAAGAAAAACAGAAATGGTATTGCCCTTGTTCGTCGCGTAATAAATAATGGTCTTTAGCGAGGTTATTTAATAAGCCGATAATGAGATCTCGATCATCAATGTTATAACTGGCTTTTACCGCTCGATAGCAGGCATCAATCGATTGCGGTTCCGTTGCAACCGCACAGTGATTTAAAATAGCCTTAGCGACGGACGACCGTTGAACTTTTCTGTTATTGGCGTCAAGAATATCGCCTTTATAATAAATGTTGAGGCGACTGCGGAAGTGTTCCAGTTCCCAATCATCATTAGCATCGGTTAATATCATAGCAATTTCTTGATTAATTAAGGCTTCGCTGAGTACCTGTTCATGAATGGTCAATCGTCTAATAAGCTTTTCGATATAGAAAGGGATATAGTCACATTGCCGACTAATGCTTTCAGCAAAGCCTGCTTGTGGCTCATCTGTCAGTCTTTCTTTAGTCAAATGCGCTTGAGCCATCTCTTGCGCGGCATTTTTCTCTAGTGGCAGCAAGGCGACTTTTTCCAGATCATTAACCGATTCAGCGGCATAGCTATCATTGGTCAGGGTATTAAGTACATGATGCAAGCCGATGGAACCCGTAAAAATCATGCGTAAATTAGTATTCTCCTGCCTTAATGCGCGTAACACGTCCATGATTTTTAAGCTGCTTCTGTCGGTTGAAGCGCTGGCAATTTCATGTGCATTGATTTTTTGCAGCATATAGGGCAGCTCATCCCATAAAAAAACTACCGTATCGTCAGTGTTGCTACAGATAGCGTTTATGGCTGTTTGTAACAGCTCTTTCCAGTCTTTTTGCCTATATTCTGGGATCTTGATCAAGCCGCCTACTTCAACACCTTCGAATGTTTCCCATGTCTTAAAAAACCAACCTGACGCTTTATCGGAAGGACTAAGTGCGTGTTTTAAAAGTGTCAAGGATGGCAATGGGATAAAATACTGAACATTTAACCAATGAGCAGTAAGAAGCGCAGATCAAAAATTAAACGGTACCCAACTGACTTGAACAATAAAAAATGGGAAGTCATTAG
>JAPLRW010000106.1 GCA_026398935.1 Methylococcales bacterium | reverse complement strand
GCCGTCTATTATTCGTAAAATTGCACAAAAATACCTGAACAAACCTGAAGAAATTACGATTAAAGTAACAACAGCCAGTGCCGAGAACATTCGTCAGCGTTATTGGTTGGTCAGTGGTGTACACAAACTGGATGCCTTAACCCGTATTCTTGAGCCGGAAACTTTTGACGGGATGATTATCTTCGTCAGAACTAAAACCGCTACGGGTGAGTTGGCTGAAAAGCTTGAAGCACGCGGCCATTCGGCAGCAGCTATTAATGGCGATATGTCGCAAATGCTCAGAGAGCGTGCTATTGCAAATTTGAAAAGTGGCAAGCTGGATATTCTAATTGCCACCGACGTTGCTGCTCGCGGCTTGGATGTTGAGCGCATCACACATGTTGTCAATTACGATATTCCTTACGATACAGAATCTTATATTCACCGTATTGGTAGAACAGGCCGTGCAGGCCGTACGGGTGACGCTATCCTTTTTGTAGCACCTCGTGAACGTAAGCTTTTAGCCAACATAGAACACGCCACTCGCCAAAAAGTGGTCGAAATGGGCTTACCATCAACGGAACTGATTAATAATAAACGGATTGCACGTTTTAAACAAAGCATTACGGATACCTTAGCAGCAGAAGAATTGAGCTTTTTCTCGCAATTAATGGAGCAATATCAGCAAGAGCACGATGTATCTGCACTTGAAATTGCCGCCGCTTTAGCTAAGTTATTAGAAGGTGATACGCCGTTATTACTTAAAAATCCACCTAAAACAACACAATCTGAGCGTCCGCCCAGAGATAGAGATTCGTCGCCCCGTGACCGTAATTCAAGCGACCGTAACGCAAGCGATAGAAAACCAAGCGACAAAAAATTTGGTGACAAACCTGCTAGGTCATCGCGTCGTAGTGGTGCCGACATTGAAATGGAATTATTCCGCATCGAAGTGGGTCATGCACACGGTGTAAAACCTGGAAATATTGTCGGCGCTATTGCCAATGAAACGGGCATTGACGGCGATCACATTGCGCGTATTAAAATTGAAGAGAACTACAGCACGGTCGAGCTACCTGCTGGCATGCCTAAAGATTTAATTGAAGAATTGAAAAAAATACGCGTAGCGGGTCAATTACTCAAAATTTCCAGAATGGGTGCCATGGTCGCTAGCAGCGATGATCCAGAGCGCAAAAAAGAAAAGGCCAAAAAAAGAATGAGTTCAACGTCAACGAAACGCAGTGATAGCGAAAAAGCGCCTAAAAAAAGCGACTAACACTACCACTATCTTTGCGCGTGCAAATAAACACACGCGCAAAGCCACCCGCAATGGTTTGCTGGGGGCGATAATGACGGCAAACTTTTACAGTAAATCGAATCAAAGGTTTATTGTATTTACAGAACGGGAAACAACGCTATGCAAAAAAAACCATATGCTACAAAACATGGAAATCAATACCCTTCCGGCGCAAAAAGTAGTGACGGTGGCGTTAACTTCTCTATTTTCAGTCGCCATGCTACCAGTGTAGAACTCTTACTCTTTGAGACAGCAACGTGCGACAAACCTTTTCAAACCATCCTATTAAATAAAGAGTCTGACCGGACTTTTTTCGCTTGGCATGTTTATGTCATTGATTTACCTGTAGGCACTTGGTACACCTGGCGTATGGACGGGCCTTTTGAACCAAACCAATCCGGTCTTCATTTCGATAAAAACAAACAGTTACTTGATCCTTGGGCGCACGCCATTAGCGATAAACGCTGGAATCGCAAAGCGGCCTGCAAACCAGGTGACAATGAGCTTACCGCAATGCGTTGTGTGGTGGTCAATGATCACTATAACTGGGACGGTGATATTCCACTGCGTATCAGCAGCGAAAAATGTATTATCTATGAACTGCATGTCGGCGGCTTTACCAAACACGCGACAGCAAAAGTAACACATCCGGGTACATTTGCGGGATTGATTGAAAAAATCCCCTATTTGCAGCAACTGGGCATTACCCACGTTGAGCTACTGCCGATCATGGCGTTTGATGAACAAGATGTTCCCAAAAATACCGCCGATCTTGGCTTAAAAAATTATTGGGGCTATAGCACCCACAGCTTTTTTAGCCCACATCCCGGTTATTGCGTTACACCAGAACAGGGAACGCATTTAAAAGAATTTAGAGATCTGGTTAAGGCATTGCACAATGCTGGAATCGGTATCATCCTCGATGTCGTATTCAATCATACCTCAGAGGCAGGTTCAGACGGTCCAATCATTAATTTTAGAGGGATTGGTGATAATACCTTTTATCATCATGATAAAACCAATAAGAGTGTTCTGCACGACTATACTGGGTGCGGCAATACGGTTAATGCTAATCACCCGCTGGTTTCCCGCTTCATCATCAGTTGCCTTGAATACTGGGTACGGGACATGCATGTCGACGGATTTAGATTTGACTTAGCCAGTGCCATGGCGCGTGGCGAAGGCGGCGAAGTATTAAATGATCCGCCTGTATTATGGGGCATCGAACTGTCTAAACAATTAGCCAAAACAAAACTGATCGCCGAAGCCTGGGATGCAGCCGGACTCTATCAGGTAGGCAGTTTTCCCGGTTATCGCTGGGCTGAATGGAACGGTATTTACCGTGATGTTATCCGCAAATTTATCCGTGGTGATAAAGGCCTAATTCCTGACGTTGCAACACGGATATGCGGCAGCAGTGATCTCTATGAAAGCCAAGGGCGCCTTCCTATTAGCAGTGTCAATTTTGTAACGTGTCATGACGGATTTACCCTACATGATTTATTGAGTTACAACCATAAGCATAATAGTGCTAACGGCGAAGACAGCCGCGATGGCTGCAACAATAACTTAAGTTACAATTACGGCGTCGAAGGCGAAACAGATAACCCTATTATTCTTGAGTTACGCAGAAAGCAGGCAAAAAATGTTTTTGCCATTTTATTGCTTAGCCAGGGAGTGCCTATGTTATTGGCGGGTGATGAATTTTTACATACCCAACACGGTAATAATAATGGCTATTGCCAAGATAACGAAATCAGTTGGCTTAATTGGGCGCTAGTCGAGAAAAACGCCGATATTTTACACTTTGTACAACATATGATTGCGCTTAGAAAAAGGCATGCATCAATTATGCGCAGGCGTTTCTTAAGCGGAAAAGTGCTCGGCGGAAAAGATATAACCGATATTTCATGGCACAGCGATACATTAAATACGCCATTATGGGACGACCCTGAGGCAAGGTTATTAGCCTTTACCTTAGCAGGCGTTAATCACGATGAATCTGATTTGCATGTCGTTATGAATATGTCCGATCAAGCGGTTACTGCAGAGTTGCCGGTTATTACAGCAAAAAACTGGTGTTTAAGTGTCAATACTGCCTTAAAATCACCCTTTGATATTATCAGCCTAGATGCGCAAGAACCTATCCAAAGTAATGTTTATCAAATTAATGCACAAAGTATTGTAGTATTTGAAAACAAGCATTAATGACTGTATCTAATCGACCACCAAGCTATTAATTTAAAACAGAGAGGAGTAGACCGTGCCAGAATCTTCTATAAGAATCACCATAAACGCCGCGCTTGATTGGCTGCAACTTCGTTTTCAAGAACGCTCATCATGGAATGGCTTGACCATTATTGCTATCAGCGTAATGGCGTTGGTAGCATCACCGTTGATCAAATATGCCGCTTGGATTGGATTAGGCTATGGCGCGTGGTTGTTGTGGAACAAAAACCAGCCTTCTTAAGCGCCGCATATTATCAAAAAGCGAAAAACAGGAGAATAACACTTACCAATCCCAATAATGCTACAAAACAGAGTGACGCCACACCCAGTACTAGCATAAAAGGGTTAATCAAAGTGCTTAGGCTAATATAGGAACCAATCAATTCCTGTCCTTCTCTAAGCACAGACCCTAGTGACCACAATCCTTTAGTGGCACTTAAAAAACTCAATTTTGGAACATTTCCCGCTCGAATCCCCTGTACAGACTCGCGAATTTCATTTTTTGCATCCCCCATCATTTGCCCAGCAATGGCGGGTAAATTCTTTAACTCTTCCAATGCCCACCAAAAACGCACAAGAATTAATAACGGTAACAAAACCAAACCTACCACGACCAAGGTGACGGTTAATGAAAACTGCTTAATAACGAACAACCACACACCAACCCACACGAGCAATAACAGCCCGACAATCAGCACAAATCGCAGCTTATCTGCAACGCTATCAACTAAAGGTAATAGGCGTCCAAACAAGGCCAATAAACGTTGTTTTTTATCAGCTGCTTGCGTATCGGTTTGTTGTTCTGACATAGTAATTTTTAGATTAAGTGTGTTGAGTAGATGCGTTCCTGAGATTGTTCATTGCAACCATCACTAGCGGTGTTTTCCCAATATAGTAAATCGCCCATTGATTAAGTTTACTCAGTGGCCAATACAGCGGGCGTTCAAAATCGACGACTAAAACAATACGGGTAAAATCCGTATAGTTCCACGCTTCATGCCTATAAGTGTCGTCAAAAACAAAACCCTTACCGTTCGCCCAATATTGCACCTCATCACCTACCTTAATACCACATTGCTTATCATTTAAGGGCACTTGAATCCCTAAATGATACCTAAGTAGGCCATTATAAAAGCCACGGTGAGGAGGCACATGCTTTTGTGCCGCTAAAACCGAAAACATAGCACTCTTAAATCCTGGAATTGCTTGTAATACGGCGACTGTTTTAGGACATTTTTTACAATTATCTTCAGCTTTATGGCCATATAAATATAAACTGAATACTTTCCATTTATGATCCGTTGTCAACACGCGCTGATCAGGGGAAATATCTTGAATATTAGGCAGCGTCTCCAAATCAATCACTGCTTGAAGCTCTTGCTGAATGTCCTCAATATGACTTTCTATAATGGGCATCCAGCTAAACTTACTGGCATCAAAGAACGTACGGTCTCCGACACATGAAAAAACAGCATTAAGCTTTTCTATACAGGAAAAGACAAGGTATTGGAATTTATAATATAATTTCGAAGGCATTGTAATTGTCCTCGCGCTTACTTACAGCGGGTTACTTTAGTCTTATCGGATCAAACAAGTCTTAAGCGTTGCATCTTTTCAACCGCATACGTTTCTAAAGCATCAAGCAACGCTATACTGATCTTTTCGTTAGCACGTAGCGCCTTTAACTGCGCAAAATAATCATCCAAAACAATACTCGCCCCCGCTTCGGAGCCCGTTAAGCGATTCGCACAAAATGTGCGCCACTGCGTTACTTCATCATCACTCAGTGTTTCAGGATAATTACGCGCCCGGTATCTAAACAACATCTGCGCCAAGCGAGTGTCTTTAAATAAAAAAGGGGTGCTGGCTAATTGATCGGGTGAAAGCGTGCTGATTTTTGCTATAAGCCGCTTGTCTGCATCGTTAAAAAACCCACCGCTGTATATGGCTAAATCGGGGTCTTCTTGCTGTTCTGGATACACACGACTACGATAAACTGCTGTTAATTTTTCAGTTAAACCCGCGAATGCTTTAATTTTATCCGCGTTTATTTGGCACACGCCTAAATCAAGACCTAACCTTTCTGCGTCTTGAGTTCTAATAACGGAAAGCGGTGCTAATACAGGGCATTTATTGATATGCACTGTCTTTAAAGGCATTCGAACGATACCTTCAGGCAAATCCGATGCGGCAGTAAACAACCGTTGTTGGATCTCTGCTATGGTTAAGGATAATAGCGGCTCAGGATCAACCGACAAATCATAAACCACCACTTCGTTCGTATTCGTAGGGTGTTTGCACAACGGCAAAACAATAGCCAAGCAATGTTTAAGCGCTGGATACATGCCGGAAATATGCACAACCGGCGTAAAACTACTCAGTTGCAATAAATTCAGGGACTCTGTTTTTGTACGGTGTTGCCAAAGAAACGCAAACAGCTTGGGTTGCGCCGTTTTAATCAGCTTAGCTAAGGCAATGGTTGCATAAACATCACTCAGCGCATCATGTGCTGCTTCATGCTGAATATTATTCGTTCGAGTTAGCTCTTCCAACCGAAAGCTAGGCTTTCCCTCCTCATTAACGGGCCACACTATCCCGTCTGGCCTTAGTGCGCGTGCCGCCCTAACGACATCAATCAAATCCCAGCGTGAATTACCATTCTGCCATTCGCGCGCATACGGATCGTAAAAATTACGATACAACATATTCCGCGTCACTTCATCATCAAAACGGATACTGTTATAGCCTAACGTACAGGTATTGGGCTTAATCAATTGCGCGTGAATACGCTGCGTAAACTCAGCTTCACACACGCCATTAACACCAACCTGTTGCGGCGTAATGCCCGTAATAACACACGCATCCGGTTGCGGTAAATAATCCTCCGGTGTTTTACAAAAAACCACCACAGGCTGCTCAATAAGCGTTAAATTTTCGTCGGTTCGTACACCGGCAAACTGCGCTGGCCTATCGCGCCTCGGATCGATGCCAAACGTTTCGTAATCATGCCAAAATAAGGTTGTATTATTCATCGGCTCACGAGTGATTACTGACACCTGCTGCGGCATCAGCATCCATTTTTTTACGCTTATCGCATTTTTCAATACAGACACAATCCGCCTTGCTCATACCGCCACCACATGAGCCTTTAATAGCGCGTCTACCAAAAATAACGCCAACCGCCATAATCGTAATGACGACTAACATGACTACAAATGTAATTAAAAAATACGTCATAACCCACCTCTTGATTCAAGCAATAATTTCGGTGATATTACCATTAATATTCCCGGTTTTTAAAATAAAAAACGAGGAGTAAGTTACCTTACTCCTCGTTGTGTTTAAGACCCGTACACCTTCTGCATAGATTTTCTATGAACAAGGTAAAGCAGCTACTTAACCACCAAAGTCATCCAACATAATGTTTTCTGGCTCTACACCATTGTCTAATAACATTTTAACAACCGCTGTATTCATCATTGGCGGGCCGCATAAATAATATTCACAATCTTCAGGGGCTGGATGGTTTTTTAAATACTCATCGAAAAGAACATTATGAATAAAACCTGTGTAACCATCCCAATTATCTTCCGGCATAGGATCTGATAAACCGACGTGCCAAACAAAATTTGGATTTTCTTTCGCCAACATATCAAAATCTTCTACATAGAACATTTCACGCTTACTACGCGCACCGTACCAGAAACTCATTTTACGTTTTGATTTAAGTCTACGTAACAAGTCAAAGATGTGTGAACGCATAGGCGCCATACCCGCTCCACCGCCAATAAAGACCATTTCAGCATCGGTGTCTTTTGCAAAAAACTCACCATAAGGGCCTGAAATAGTACATGTATCACCCGGTTTCAGATCAAAGATATAAGACGACATAATACCAGGCGGTACACTTTCATCTGCTCGCGGCGGTGGTGTTGCAATCCGCACGTTAAGCATAATTTCTTTTTCTTCAGGATAACTCGCCATTGAGTAAGCCCGTAATGCAGGTTCTTTTACCGTTGACACAAAGCGCCACAAGTTAAATTTATCCCAATCTTCACGGAAGCGTTCTTCAATAACGAAATCACTGTACTTGGCAACGTGCGCAGGACATTCAATTTGTATAAAACCACCAGCACGGTAATGAATGGCTTCACCTTTCGGCAACTCCAACACCAACTCTTTAATAAACGTTGCAACGTTATTATTCGATTTAACCGTACATTCCCATTTTTTGATACCGAAAACTTCGTCTTCGACTTCAATGGACATGTTGTGTTTTACAGAAACCTGACACGATAGGCGTTCACCATGAGCCGCTTCACGCTTGGTAATATGACTCAATTCAGTGGGTAAAATCTCCCCACCGCCTGAATGTATTTTTACCTTACATTGCCCACAAGTACCGCCACCGCCACACGCCGATGACACAAACAAACCATTATCGGCTAATGCGTTTAATAGCTTTGATCCAACGGGAACATTGATTTTCTTTTCATCATTGATCAGAATTTCAACATCCCCTTCAGCAACCAATTTACTCTTTGCGCCAATAATAACGAAGACCAGCGCGATCACGAAACCCGTGAAAATAATAATCCCTAATAGAATTTCCAGCATGTCGTTACCTTCCTATAGTTGGATGCCAGAGAAAGCCATGAAGCCAAGCGACATCAGACCCGCAGTAATAAATGTGATTCCCAAACCTTGTAAGCCAGCGGGAATATCGCTGTACTTAAGTTTTTCACGCACACCCGCCATAACGGTAATCGCCAACGCCCAGCCCAAACCACTGCCAATACCGTAGGTAACGCTTTCACCGAAATTATAATCACGTTCAATCATAAATAAGCTGCCGCCTAAAATGGCGCAGTTTACCGTGATTAAAGGCAAGAATATCCCTAAAGCAAAATACAATGCTGGGAAAAACTTATCTAAAATCATTTCTAAAATTTGCACCAGCGCAGCAATCATACCAATGCAACTTAATAATGCTAAGAAGCTTAAATCAACACCGGTAATGCCTAACCAAGATAATGCATCTTCTTTCAGCAAGGAATGATAGACAAAATTATTGGCTGGTACGGTAATAGCCTGTACGACCATAACCGCGATACCCAACCCCATTGCTGTTGAAATTTTCTTTGAAACAGCAATGAAAGTACACATGCCTAAAAAGAAAGACAGTGCCAAGTTTTCTATAAAAACTGCTTTTACAAATAAACTGATATACGCTTCCATTAGTGATGCCCTCCTTCACCGTGTGCAATAGACATTATTTTAAAGTCTACTTTTTCTTGTTGTTCCGGCTTATATTGACGCACAACCCAGATAATCATGCCGATAATAAAAAAGGCACTGGGTGGCAATAACATTAAACCATTAGGATCATACCAGCCGCCATCTTTGGTCAGTTTGAACACTTCAAAGCCCAGTAATTTACCTGAACCTAAGGTTTCTCTGAAGAAAGCCACGATAATGAGAATCAAACTATAGCCAGCACCATTACCAATACCATCCATGAAACTTTCCAAGGGTGGATTTTTCATAGCGTACGCTTCAGCACGACCCATAACGATACAGTTGGTAATAATCAAGCCAACAAATACCGATAACTGTTTACTAACATCGTAAGCAACCGCTTTTAACACCTGATCAACCACGATAACCAAGGACGCAATAATGGTCATTTGCACAATAATCCGAATACTGCTCGGAATATGGTTTCTAATGGCACTAATCGCCGCGCTGGAACACGCTGTCACCATGGTTAATGCTAACGCCATAATGAGTGACGTTGACATTTGCGATGTTACTGCCAGTGCTGAACAGATCCCTAAAACTTGTAACGTAATGGGGTTGTCATTAACTAATGGCGTAATCAGTACTTTTTTTGTTTCATCGTTTAAGACTGCACTCATGATTGCCCCCCTTTAACCGTTCTTACTTTTTTTAGAAAAGGTGCAAACCCTTCATCACTCATCCAATAATGGATCAAATGAGTCACACCGTTACTGGTTAATGTTGCACCTGCCAGACCATCGACCTGATATTCAGAGCCTGCTCTAGCGTTATCAACAACACCTTTAATGACACTCAACGCGACTTCGCCTTTATCCGCTTCTTCAATCAAGCCTTTTTCTAAAGAACCTTGATGGGATTCAGCATAGACTTTTTTGCCTTTCCACAGTGCGCGCCAGTTAGGATTAACCACCTCACCACCGAGTCCCGGTGTTTCAGCTTGATCATAAAAGTTAATACTTTGTACCGTCTGTCCATCCGCATCAAGCGAAAGAAATCCGTATAACGTTGACCACAACCCATAACCATTCACAGGTAAAATAATCGATTTAATCGCGCCGCCCGTTTTCACTAAATAGACTTTCGCTACTTTCGCTTTTAAGCGAATGTGTGCAACATCTTTGTCTTTAGGAATTGAAACGTTTTGAGCAGGATTTTTAGCGGCTTTGCGTTGATCATATTCCGCTATATTCATATCGGAAACATACTCACCGCTTTCAAGATTAACCAATTTCTCTTCAATGTTATCGCTAAATGCCTTATCAATATCGCTGCTAGCGTCCAACAATCCCGCTACATCAAGAATATTCTTCTTCATGTCTAAGGCTTTGTTTTGCACTTGCAATGGCTTTAACGCTACTGCACCAAAAGAAACCAATACCGCACACACCAAACAGAGAGCAACAGCAACGGCAACGGTTTTTTCTAAACTATCATTACCTAACGCAAGGATTTTAATGCAATAGGCTTTGAATTTACGATAGGACTCATACTTTTCAAGCGCAACACATACTTTTTCAAGGTGCGCACAGTTCATTTTTTGGTTAGGCATGACGCTTCATCCTTCTTCTAATGTTGGCCTGAATCACAAAGTAATCTATGGTTGGGGCGAACATATTGGAAAATAAAATCGCTAACATAATACCTTCTGGAAAAGCGGGGTTAACTACGCGGATTAAAACGGTCATTAAACCGACTAAGCCACCAAATACCCAGCGTCCCGTGTCAGTCATTGCTGCACTGACAGGATCTGTCGCCATATAAACCATACCAAAAGCAAAACCACCCAAAGTCAAATGCCAATACCAAGGTATAGCAAACATAGGGTTAGTATCACTACCGATAATGTTAAACAGTAAAGAGGTTGCGACCATACCTGCAAACACGCCACCCATGATGCGATAAGACGCCACGCGGGTATATAACAAGAATGCTGCGCCAATTAAAATAGCGAGTGTCGAGGTTTCACCCAAACAGCCAGGCTCAAAACCTAAAAAGGATTGCATCCAGCTGTAATTAGCCGCATGTATCGCTTCAATACCACCAGTTGCTGCAATACCTAACGGTGTCGCCGCAGTATAGCCATCAACCGCTACCCAAATACTGTCGCCTGTCATAGAGGCTGGATACGCAAAATATAAAAAAGCACGACCAGTTAAGGCCGGGTTTAAAAAGTTTTTACCCGTACCACCAAATACTTCTTTACCAATAACAATGCCGAATGAAATACCTAATGCTACCTGCCATAAAGGCATATCCGGTGGCATAATCAAGGTATAGAGCATTGATGAAACGAGAAAACCTTCATTGACTTCATGACCACGTACCGTTGCAAACAATACTTCCCACACACCACCTACCGCTAAGGTTACAAGGTAAATAGGTAAAAAGTACAATGCACCGTGTACCATATTGGATAATGGATTCATGGTACTGTAGCCAAAAATCATCATTGGAATACTGCGCCAATTATCAATTTTGTCTAATTTCATCAGCTCCATGGCATGATTAGCCTGGTAGCCCGTGTTATACATAGCCATCAACACACAGAAAAGTGTGGCAATAACTACAAAGGTCATGGTTCGTTTTAGATCAACCCCATCTCGAACATGCGTTGTACCGCGTGTTACATCAGACGGTGTGTAGATAAACGTATCTACCATCTCGTAGAGACCATAATACTTCTCTAACTTACCGCCTTTTGTAAAATGCGGCTCTATGCTATCTAATAAATCTCTAGCCGACATTATCCTTCCTTCTCAATTTTAGTTAAATTCGCCCGCAACACTGGTGCAAAATCATGCTTACCAGGATCTACAAAGGTACATAAAGCTAAATCTTCTTCATTTAATTCCAGACAACCCAGTAATTGCGCCTGATCACTATCACCAACGACTAACGCTTTTAGCAATGGGGTTGGCAAAATATCCAACGGCATGACCGTTTCATAAACACCGACCGGTACAATGGCTCGATTACTGCCGTTTTTATCGGTTGTCAATGGGAATAAACGCCCCACTTTACGATCCAAACTGGAGGTGTAAACATTGAGCGCCGAATACTTGTTTTTACCAGCAACCATCCAGCCAAACAGCTCACGCTCACGGCCTTCTTTCAACACTGAAATTTGATTGCTGTAAGCGCCTAAATAAGCCGCCCAATCCGCTGCTTCATGCCCGTATAAAACGGAACCGGAAATAACCCGATTTTCACTGGCATTTAACTCACCAGTAACCAATTCGCTGGTATGCGCGCCTGCGCGTGTTCTCAGTAAACGGGGATTATTAACCGCAGGGCCGGCTAAAGAAACAACCCGCTCAACATTTAATTTACCGGTGGTAAATAAAGCACCGATAGCCATAACAGCTTGGTAATCCAAATGCCAAACAAATTTTGCAATATTAACCGGATCAATCAAGTGAATATGCGTACTGGGTAAACCTGCAGGATGTGGCCCTGAAAATTCAGCCACGTCCACTGCTGCATCCCCAGTGGCAATTGTCGCGCCAGTGGCTTTGCACAGATAAGTTTTACCGGTAGTCAATTTAGAAATAACCGTTAAGCCATTGCTAAAATCATCGGCACGCTCACGAATAATAACCGTAGGATCAGCCGCTAATGGCGACGTATCAATGGCGGTTACAAAAATAGCGTGTGGCGCTGTATTTATCGCAGGAATTTTGCCATAGGGGCGCGTCCGTAGCGTTGTCCACAAACCCGACGCCACTAAATTTTCTTTAACCTGGTCGCTACTCAACCCAGCTAACTCAGCACTCGTATAGCTTGCAAAAGAAACGGCATCCGAACCGCTCAACGCAATAACTACCGATTGCAACACGCGTTTATCACCACGATTAATGGCTTTCACAACGCCCGCTCCCGGCGAGGTAAAGACAACCCCGGGATTCTTTTTGTCTGAAAAGAGAACTTGGCCTAATTTAACCTTATCCCCTTCATTAACCATCATGGTAGGCTTCATGCCCACATAATCCATACCTAGAACGGCAACGCTATTAACCGTATTACCGCTCTCAATTTTTTGTTCAGGCCCACCGGTGATCGGTAAGTCCAACCCTTTTTTTATAGTAAATTGCATAATGTATAAGCCTACTCTCCAGACAAGTTGTAAAGCAACAACCCTACGTATATTTTTTTAAAATTCACAAAAACACAGAGGCATTTTAAGACGTAAAAACCTTATTATTAGACCATAAAACATGCAATGGCTCAATGCACTTTGATAATTAAAGCGCGCTTAATCACATTCCGTGACGCTTTATATCTTAACGCCTACCCAAAGATAGCTTACAAAAACACTTTTCTCTACCTCTATTGAGCGTTATTTAAAATTAACACCCAAACTGACGAACTTATCTCTTCTAACGCCTTGACGTTTGCATCAACAGCCTCTTCCCAACACATTCCGCTGTATTTATACCCTATAACGGCTATATCTAAAATTCAGATAGCGCCATCTAAAATGGTCGTTTCAAAAAAACAACAAAACCCCCTAACATTACCATCAACGCAACATGAAGGTTATTTTGCAGCCAGTAGCTATGGCGTAACTCATTTTGGCGAATCATTTTTAAGTTGCACCTATTTAGTCCCAATCATCATTCAAAGGAGCAAAGACATGGGTATTGCCGCTGAACGCATCAACCAAAAATTACCGAGTCAGCATGAGCTTGTAACTCAAATTATTAAATTACTGGATGAAATTAAATTCGGCTCAATTGAAATCATTATTCATGATGGCAAAGTAACCCTTATTGAACGCAAAGAAAAAATCAAGCCAACAATCGCTAATTAATTTACAGCACCCATCATCTACCGGAAGACCGGAGATCATTACTTACTATAAACATAGCCGCACAAGAATGGACTGGAGAACCAGACATCTTTGGCGACCAGCGTAGAGCGAATGAACCATAAAAATAAGCGATCACTTTTAGTTTACAGTCGATGTTGAGCATCATTAACACACAAAGCGCATGCTGAGACCTATCAAAAGACGGTATTGCTGCCTGTAAAAACGATGCTATAGAGAGACTCCCATTTTGTAACAACGCATCGTGAAGCCCTATTACAACCGTCATTAACGACTAAAAACTATAAACAGTCTGCACCGCCAGACGTGACCTATATAGTGGACCCCGAAATCAGGACAATAGTTTAAGCTATACCCTGTCATGGAAAAGGGTTAACAATGAGCGAGAACAAACGGAAGATTTTTACAAGTGCAGAAAAGGCGAAAGTTGCCTTGGCAGCGGTCAAAGGATT
>JAPLRW010000019.1 GCA_026398935.1 Methylococcales bacterium | reverse complement strand
TTTAAAGAAAAACTATTACCCTTCGGAGTTGAACGAGACCATATTTTTATCTTCTAGCTAACGTTTTTAGGATGAAGATACTATTTGCCGTTTTTCAATGTGATTTATTGATGAGATCAGGAACGATAGTGATGAAAAAAATATATTTTATGGTGATTTTTATTGGCATCATTACCGTTGTAGGCTGTTCTTTTCAGCAACCGGATTATGTAAAGCTTATAACGCCTGCTGAATTAAACCGAATCATGCAAAATGAAGAAATATTTCTTGTTGACGTGCATACGCCTGAACAGCAGCATATAAAAGGCACAGACCTTTATATGCCTTACAACGAAATCGAGAAATATAAAAATACGCTTCCCAGTAATAAAAATACCGCTATATATTTGTATTGCGAGGGTGGGCCGATGGGAAATGCCGCAGCAAGATCCCTGCATGAATTAGGTTATCGCAACTTAATTAATCTTGAGGGCGGTGCAAACGCATGGCGAAAGAATAAATTTTATTTTGAATAATTTTAAAAATCAGTGGTGTGCGTAAAAATACGCCGCTGCTGAGTCGCCCAGTTGAAGTATGAATGGTGTTCAACTGCATTGACGGGTTACTGTTTTTCTTACATGAACGATAAAAATATGTGCTTAGAGCTCGTTATACAGACTTGGGCCGTCTGGCCACCATCAGCCTTGCTTACGCCGCAGGAATTGAGCAAGATGCAGGATGAGGTATTGGTTTTTGTCCCGAATAATGTGAAGCGCCGCTTGTCGCCATTGGCGAAAACCGTCTTTTGCGCCGTAAGTCAATGTGTTAGTATGAACGATTGCATACCTGTGGTGTTTAGCTCTACGCATGGCGAATTAGCGACGTCTTTGGCGATGATTAAGTTAATTGAAGCGGGTGAGGATATTTCGCCTACCGCGTTCAGTCTGTCGGTACATAATGCTATTGCAGGTTTGTTCTCCATTGTATTTGGCAACACCTCTGAAATAACGGTATTGGCACCCGGAGAAGATGGGATTGCGCCAGCATTTATTGACGCCTCAGGATTATTACAGGAAGGGACGCCGGAGGTATTAATGGTCTTTTATGATGAGCCTTTGCCTGATTTTTACCCCAGCGCGCCGTTTCAATTAAGTGCTGACAGTCGTTGTGCGGTTGCGTTAAAAATTGCTCGCCATGGCGAGGGTCTGGCAATACAATTCACGCGTGGTGAATCATGTGGTTCTGACGGTGAGCAGCCGATACAGCTCCCGTTATTGATACAATTTTTATCCAGTGCGGATACGCAATTACAGATTAAAACGCCCAGACAAAGCTGGTATTGGCAAAAGCATGTGAGCAGTTCGGTAATGTGTAGGCAACAACAATTTTCCTCCATCGACTAAGAAAAACAATGCACCCAAAAAAAAAATATTGCCATTATCGGGGGCGGCCCTGCATCCAGTACGTTAGCCATCCATTTGTGTCGGCAAGGCTGTAAGGTCGTTATCTTTGCCACACCGGAACGTGCGGCCATCTTAGTGGGTGAATCATTAGTTCCTATGATTGTACCCATGTTACAGGACTTGGGTGTTGAAGCGGAAGTGGCGGCGTATAGCGTTTACAAACCCGGTGCCTGTTTTACATATAACGCGGATGAAGTCTTTGAATTTCGATTTGCCGATACGCCCAGTGATTTGCCGTCTTATTCGTATAATGTGCCTAGAGATCAATTCAACGCGACGTTATTAGCGGCTGCACAAAAAGCCGGTGCTAAACTCGTTGCCCGTAATGTGCAATTACGTCGGGTTAATGATGCGGGACGCATCGCATTGGATGCTGAGTCGATACAAGCGGCGGCGGGGTTCTGGGATGAAGATGCGCCTGATTTAATTGTCGATGCCGCTGGTCGTGCTAATTTGATTGGCAAGCTGCTTAACATTCCCATGCAAAAAGGGCCAAGGCAGGATGTGGCCTTGTTCGCGCATGTAGATCGCACTGAACTGGTTGATCCGGGTTATGTGCATAATGACCGGATGGATCAAGGGTGGTGTTGGCGTATTCCGTTGCCGGGTCGTGTATCGTTGGGGTTTGTGATACCCGCGTCTTATGCGTTGCAACAAGGTGAAACCCCGGAGCAGCAATATGATCAGTTATTAAAAACCGATACGGTGTTACAGCGGCTAGCACCAGACGCAAAGCGTGTAACAGAGGTATTGCGCTTCAATAATTACCAATCCATTTCGGAAAAATTATGTGGTGAAAACTGGGTAATGCTGGGCGATGCGGGCGGATTTGTTGATCCGGTATTTTCCAGCGGTATGTTGATTGCTATGGACAGTGCGACCCATTTGGCTAATACCATCCTTGCAAATAAACCTTTGACGGATTATGAAACGGTCACTAAACGGCATTTAACTGCTTGGTTTGAAATCGTCGGTTTTTACTATAATGGTCGCTTAATGAGCAGTATCAATGTTGGGCGGACGTTGACGGATAATTACTTCAATCGCTGGCTTTTTGTCTGGATTAGTGGGCATATTAGCCGTATTTTCAGTGGCGCGGCGGCAAGCAGTCCTTTTTGCTTAAACTTACTGCGCTTTTTGGTGACTTACGGTCTGAAAGATCAAAATCCTGATGTTTACAAAATAAAATAGGTGTAGCGTGGTATTACTGGCAGAGAGTGGTGTTAAAAATGGCTGTTGACGTGACGTTTGAGGAAGTTGCAAGCCAGTTGTGTGATTTTTTACGTGCTAATGTATTGGCAGGTGATGTTGCGGTAGATGCCGATACTGAATTGTCGCATATTGGTATTGATTCTTTTTCGCTGATGGAATTGGTTTTGTTTATCGAACGCCGTTTTGGATTGGAATTACCGGCTGAATCGTTAACCCCGGAAAATATCGCCAGTGTTAGGTGCTTGAGCACGTATTGTGTGGTGTTATTAAATAAGCACCGTAATGCCTGAGTGGCAACATAGTCCATTCCCCAGTAGTCTTACGCTAAATGGCGCAGATTATTTTTTGTTGCAGCTGGATAGGCTCATGTGGCAATCCAGTGGCAAACGCAATGTCTGTACTTTTGTGCTGACTTTGCCAGAACGGCTTACACTGGAAGATCTACAGCATCACTTAGCCAATCGCCCTGCTTATCAATGGCTCTGCCAGTTGCGCTTAAAGCAAGGGTGGCCGCTCAGACTGGCAAAATGGACGATTACTACGACGGAAAAATTACCGGCCATTAACGAATATCAACTGAGCAGCGGTGACGATCTGCCGGATAGTGTGTTAGCCGCAGACTTAGATATTAGCAAGCAGTCGGCGTTTAAAATTGAGTTGCTTCAGCGTGCAGAAGCTGGCTCATTATTGGTTTTTACGTGGCATCATGCCTTAATGGATGCGCACGGGGGCGAAATGTTTATTCGTTATTTAGGGACGGAACATCTCTTAAGGCAGCCGGACTGGGTGGTAGATGAGGGGGTTAAGTTACCCTTAAAAAATCGAGCAACGATTGCTTTGGAGATGAAACAATTCCTTTACGATATTTCGGCGGGGTCGTTGTTGTCATTGTATAAAAAAAGTGCTGTTAAGCCGCAGGCATATTATCGCGTGTTGTCATTTACAGCAGAGCAAAGCGAGGCAATCAGTGAACGGGCGCGGCAAGGAGCGGCTGGTTTTTTAGTCAGTGCTTTTTATCTTGCGGCAACAACCTATGCCGTAGCGCAAGTTCAGAAACAGCGCGGTATAGATAAGGGTGATGTGCTTGTGCCTATACCTTTGGATAGACGTAAGAGTGGCGCTCACGGGCCCGTGATAGGAAATCAGGTCAGTTTTCTTTTTTACCGTATCCCGAATGCGGTATTAGACGATGTGTCTCAGTGTACCGTTGAGTTGATGAGACAAATGAAAGCGTTGATGCGTTCTGAAAGTCCTGAACATTACATTATTATGCTGGATTTTTTACGGCGGATGCCGGGATTTCTTTATCGACGGATGTTAAAAGCCCCTACCAACGGGGCAATGGCGAGTTTTTTTTATTCGGATACTGGGGATTCATTGCAGGGTGTTGATGACTTATTCGGTCAGCCGATTAGCGGCGCTGTTCATTACCCGCCCAACATGTACCCGCCTGGTATGACGTTTGTATTCAGCCGTTTCCAAGGAGCCTTGCAACTTACTCTTGGCTACATGGCTGCTGATCTTAGTGCGGATGAAGTTGAGCAGTTACTGATGTCTATACAGCGTGTATTATTGGGTGACAAGGACTAAGTCTATGTACTGTGATGTAGCGGTGGTAGGGGCTGGTGCTGCTGGTATTGCGGCGGCGGTTGCGGCTGCAAAAGCTGGCGCTAATGTTGTCATTGTGGAACGTAACGGTTTTATGGGTGGCTTAGCTACGTCTGCGCTGGTAGGAACTGTTTGTGGGCTTTTTTACCGTAATCCTGCGCGGGTACGCTACGCAGTACAAGGTTTTGCGCGTGAATTTTCCGAGGCCGTACAGGCGAAAAGCCAAACTAACGTTACGCTATTTTCCGAAGGATTACACTTTTTACCTTATCAGCCTACCGTGTTTCATCAGGAAGCCGTGCGACAACTGCAACAAGCTGGCGTGTTTATGTTATTGCATGGCTATGTAACGCAGGTGCAGTGGTGTGCAAGACAAATCCTTTCGTTACGCATTCAGACCGCGACACACATGTTCGATATATTTCCTAAGGCGGTTGTTGATTGTAGCGGCACTGCGCAAGTATCGATGCTGGCGGATGTGGGCAGAATAAAACACACGAATTATCAAGCGGGTGCGTTTGTATTTCAGGTCAGTGGCTTGCCTAACATAGCATCGGAATGGCTGGCATTAGAGCTGATACGCTGGATTAAGCGAGGCATACAAACCGGTGGCTTGGCGGCAGACTGCGAACGTCTGTCGATCATTCCCGGCACAGTAGTGGATGGCTTAGCCCTGCTGAAATTAGGAATGCCCGTGCCTTTCGATGGCTCTATTGCGTGCTTAACGCAATATGAGTTGGACGCCCGCGCCCGCAGTATCGGTATTGTAGATTACCTCAGTCGTAACGAGCCGTTACTGGTGAATCTTAGCATCAGTGCAATGGCTAGTGAAGTGGGTATTCGTACCGGGGAACGTTCAGAAGGTATAGATGTATTAGAGGATGCGCATGTGTTGGCGTGTGCCAAACCCGATGACGGTGTGGCCATTGCCGCTTGGCCTATGGAATACTGGGGCGCGCAACGCAAGCCGGAAATGCGTTATTTTGCTATGGATGATGGTTACTGGATAACCGCAGGTATGCTAGTGTCTCGCCATCTTGAGAATTTATTTTTTGCCGGACGGGGATTGTCAGCGACAGAAGCGGCGATCGCTTCGGCGCGAGTGATCGGCACTTGTCTGAGTACGGGTTATGCGGCGGGTGGTCTGGCTGCTGAATTTAGCGACACCGGTGCTTGGCAGTCTGCCATTAAAAAAATCCGCCAGCAACAAATTTTTGCAGAGGATGCTTAATGGATTCAGCCTATCAGTTGCTTGAATATGCTGCTCAGTCTTGGCCTGAACGGACGGCGCTCATTGATGAATACGGTGTAATGACTTACCGTGAATTATATGTACAAAGTGAGACCTTAAAAAAAAATCTGCAGCAGACGGGTATAAGTAAGGGGATGGGGCTGGCGGTAATGGGGCGAAATGGTAGAGCCTTTATTATCGCGATGTTTGCTGGCATGGGATGTGGTGCAGTCGTCGTGCCACTTTCGCACCAATTAAAATCGGCAGAAATAACGGCAATATTACTGGATACTGGCGTTCATGCGCTATTGGATGACCAGTCTATAGCCGCATCGTCCACGGATTCTGCCATTATTTTTATCGCATTAGCCACACAAACGTTACGTTTTAGCTGGATTAATCGCGCGCTTAAGGTGCCGCTTACGCCGTTAACTGATGCCGCTTTTATCCGCTATACATCCGGTACCACGAGCAGCAGTAAAGGTGTGGTGTTATCACACGCGAGTATTTTGGCGCGTGTTGCTGCGGCCAGTAAAGCATTGCAGCTGGATTGTGATGATGTGGTCTTGTGTATATTGCCGATGGCGTTTCATTTTTTGGTGAGCATACTGGTTTATATTTGGGTCGGAGCGACCATCATTATTTGCAAGGACTTATTGGCGGCGAGCTTGATTAAGGACGCCAATCAATACCATGCCACGATGCTATACGCATCCCCCATGCATTTTCGTTTATTGGCGGCGGACGTATCGGGTAAGCAGATGCCTAGCCTTAAGTATGCTATTTCTACATCATCAGCGATTCCGGCTACTATCGCCGATGCGTTTTTGCGGCGTTTTAATATCCCCGTGACGCAGGCTTACGGCATTATTGAAGCGGGATTGCCGTTGTTGGATCATTTATCGGGGCAATCAGACCCGCAAAGTGTGGGTTACCCAACCGCTGGCTTTTCTGTGGCGTTGCTGGATAATGAAAATAGGCCTGTGCCGGACGGGCAGGTTGGGCGGCTGGCTATTCGTGGCGCTGGCTTGTTTGACGCTTATTTGAAACCTTGGCAAACGGCTGCACAAGTGATGGATTGTGGCTGGTTTTTGACGGGAGATCTTGCGAAGCGCCAGATCGATGGGCGGGTGATTATTTGTGGCCGCGAAAAAACCATGATTAACGTGTCCGGGAGCAAGGCTTTTCCTGAAGAAATTGAAGCGGTATTGAACACCCATCCAGATATTGTCGCTTGCCGTGTATTTGGGCAGCCGCATCCGTTACTGGGAGAAGTGGTTTGTGCGGAAGTGGTGTTAACGCCGTTGGCTAAATGGGATGAGGAGGCAGTGTTATATTTTTGCCGACAACGACTATCCACTTATAAAGTGCCGCAACGTATGCAAACAGTGGCGCAAATTAGTTACACGACCAGTGGTAAAGTTAAACGAGTGATTTCAGATGTCAATCTTACCTGAGGTAATATTAATGGCTCAGCGCCGCGCTTTGTTTTTCGCTGCTATTAACCACTTAATTGCTCAGGTTTTCAAATTGAGTTGATAACCCTAAGTACGGTATACTCGTTTACTACTTCACAAGTAAGCATTCTCTTTCAATAAACATAAAAATAAATAAGGCGCGCAGGCAATGAGTAGGCAAAAAAAAGTTATCATTATCGGTGCAGGGCCTGCGGGCAGTATTGCTGGTGCGTTATTACAGAAAAAAGGCTATCAAGCCGTTATTTTGGAACGGGAGATATTTCCACGCTTTAGCATTGGTGAAAGTTTGTTGCCGCAGTGCATGGAATTCATTGAACAAGCGGGGATGTTACAGGCAGTTAATGATGCTGGATTTCAACTAAAAACCGGTGCTGATTTTTTATGCCACGATACGTATTCGGAATTCTATTTCTCTGACAAATTCACCCCAGGTTTTGGAACTACGTATCAAGTTCAACGTGACCGCTTTGATGCCTTGCTGGCTTCAGAGGCTCAACGTCAGGGCTGTGTTATACATTGGCGGCATCAGGTAGTGGGTGCAGATTTTTCAGGAGATAAGCCGCTGTTGACGGTGACCGACGAGCATGCAGTACCGTATCAAGTAGACGCGGATTTTGTTTTAGATGCCAGTGGCTTTGGGCGGGTATTACCCCGTTTATTAAACTTGGAAAGTCCATCGAATTTTCCGGTCAGGCAGGCTTTATTTACCCATATCGAAGACCGAATTAGCTGTGAGAAATATGATCGAAATAAAATTCGTATCGTGGTACACCCAGAAAAACCGGATGTTTGGTATTGGCTTATTCCGTTTAGTAATGGCCGTTGTAGTGTGGGTATCGTCGGTGAGCCTGAGGTTTTTAGTGCTATTCCGGGTGATCAGCAGCAAGTTTTTCATGCGCTAGTGGCGCAAGAACCTACATTAGCGGCGTTGTTACAAAATGCACAGTTCGATACGCCCATTAATACCATTAAAGGCTATAGCGCTAATGTCAGTGCGCTGTACGGTAAAGGGTATGCTTTACTGGGGAATGCGGGCGAATTTTTAGATCCTGTGTTTTCTTCAGGCGTGACTATTGCGATGAAATCGGCCTGTTTGGCTGCTGATGTACTCGATAAGCAATTTAGTGATCTACCGGTGGATTGGCACGCTGATTTTGCCGAACCTTTACAAAAAGGAGTGGATACTTTTCGAACGTATGTCACGGCATGGTACGAAGGTGGCTTACAGGATGTGATTTTTTATAATCAGCAGCAACCTACCATCAAAGCCATGATTTGCTCTATTTTAGCGGGCTATGTTTGGGATGAAAGTAACCCTTACGTTAAAAATTCACAACACAGATTAAATACCTTGGTGGAATTGTGCCGTACGACGGTATGAGTTGATGAAGTTTTACCTCAATGATCTTGGCATTGTATCGGCTGTGGGTAATTCCAAAGCAGAAATACTTAAACGGATATTAGCGGGTGATCGAACAGGGCTAACACTTACCGAACAGCTGTTGACTGGACGTTCGGTTTATGTAGGAGCCGTTAACGCTAAATTACCGCACATCGATAAAATCTACAGTGTATATGACTGTCGAAATAACCAACTGTTACTGGCTGCGTTAGAACAGATTAAAGCAACTGTCGCTGCTGCTATCTGTCGGTTTGGCATACACCGGATTGGTGTGGTTATTGGTACCAGCACCTCTGGACTTAATAATACGGAATTGGCTTGGGCTGATGTTGTCAACACCGGTAAAAAACCTGAACAGTTTCATTATAAGCAACAACAATTAGGCGCAGGCGCTGATTTTCTGGCATATTATTTAGGTCTTAAAGGCCCTGCTTTCGCTGTTTCGACGGCTTGCTCATCCAGTGGCCGAGCTTTTGCGTCTGCGAGGCGCTTGCTCGCGCTGGATATGTGTGATGCGGTTATTGTGGGTGGTGCAGATAGCCTTTGTCGGTATACCGTGCAAGGATTTTCGGCGTTAGAATCCGTTTCTGCTGGTTTATGTAAGCCATTTGGCCGGCACAGGGATGGCATTAACATAGCGGAGGCTGCCGCCTTATTTGTTATGAGTAAAGAATCAGGCCCCGTACAATTATCCGGTATCGGTTCCAGCAGTGATGCTTACCATTTCTCTGCGCCTGCGCCTGAGGGTGAAGCGGTCATGCAAGCGATGAACATGGCTTTGCAGGAAGCCGGAAAAACACCGGATACTATTGATTATATTAATATGCACGGTACGGCGACCCCCTTGAATGACGCGATGGAAAGCCGAAGTGTGTTTGCTGTTTTTTCAGATGTGCCTGCCGTTAGCTCCACCAAGGGTATGACAGGGCACGCTTTAGGTGCTGCCGCCGCTATGGAATTGGGGATATGCTGGCTGTTACTTGTAGCCGATAATCCAAGCGGCGAGCTACCGCCTAATGTTAATGGGGATGAATTAGATCCCAGTTTACCAGCGCTAGATTACGTGAAGCAAGGGCAGTATTTAGGACGTAAAATTAACACCTGTCAAAGCAACTCGTTTGCTTTTGGCGGTAACAATATCTCTATCATTGTGACGCGCTCATGAACGAATTTACGGTTCATGAATTATTGGCGCACAGTGGATATATGATGTTATTGGACAAAATTGTTAAATTTGATGAGCAATCAATGGTTGCTGAAGTAATCGTGCGCTATGACGGATTGTTTGGTGATGAAAAAGCTGTACCTGCTTTAGTGGGTATTGAGTATATGGCACAGACAATAGCGGCGCACGGCAGTATGATGGATAAAATAGCACAACGACCCGCTTACTTGGGTTTTTTGCTGGGAACGCGTGCGTACACTAGCAATGTGGACTGTTTTATAACGGGGACTGTTTTAACGGTGACAGTCGAAAAAATAATACAGGAGCAAGGTCTTGGTGTTTTTGACTGCAAAATCACTGCACTGGGTGTGTTGGTTGAAGCAAAGTTGAATGTTTATCAGCCAGACTCGGCGAAAAACCGAGTACTTAGCGAATAGCCGATTGGATACTGGAAAAATGAGTGAAACAATTTTAGTGACCGGCTCCAGTCGGGGCATAGGCAAGGCGATAGCCTTGTATTTAGCAGAAAAAGGCTTCGACGTGGTTGTACATTGTCGCCACCGCCTAGCGGAAGCCGAGGCGGTGGCGGAAACTATTGTATCTATGGGGCAATCGTCCCGCGTATTGCAGTTTGACTTGTCTGACAGGCAGCAATGTGCCGAGCGTTTGATGCAAGACATTGCGCTGCATGGTGCTTACTATGGCGTAGTGTGTAATGCCGGAATGACGGCGGATAATGCTTTTCCGGCGTTGACGGATGCGGACTGGGATACGGTGCTACATACCAATTTGGATGGCTTCTATAATGTATTAAAGCCTCTAGTTATGCCCATGATTCAACGGCGAAAGCCCGGACGTATAGTCACCCTATCGTCAGTTTAAACGGGCTATCACCGTGAATTGTGTAGCGCCAGGCTTGATTGATACTGATATGTTGGAAGGATTGCCGTTGGAAGAGATAAAAAAAGCCATCCCTCTTAGGCGGGCGGGAACAGTTAAAGAAGTCGCTGCGGTTATTGCCTTTTTAATGACGGAAGATGCGGCTTACATTACTCGTCAAGTTATTTCAGTGAATGGAGGATTATGCTGATGAAACGTGTAGTTGTTACGGGCATGGGTGCGATTACACCGTTAGGTAATGATTGGCATTGCGTTGCTGAAAAATTAAAAGCGCAACTTACGGGCATTCGGAGAATGGATGAATGGGTCAAATATAAGGGACTTAACACCCAGTTAGCTGCGCCTGCCGACTTTTCGCGACCGGAACATTATTCCCGTAAACAAGTTCGCGGTATGGGGCGGGTGGCACTGCTAGGAACGTATGCCACTGAACTGGCCTTGAAAAATGCCGGATTGCTTGATGATTCGGTGTTGAAAAGTGGTCGGGTGGGTATTGCTTATGGCAGTTCTTCTGGCAGCTTTGATGGAATGATAGATTTTACCAAGATGTTGCTGAACTGTGACAAAGGCAGCTTGGATGCTACGTCGTATATTCGTATGATGGGACATACGTGTCCGGTTAATATTGGGCTGCATTTTGGTATCACCGGACGCATAATTCCCACGTCCAGTGCCTGCACCTCCAGTAGTCAAGCGATAGGGTATGCTTATGAAACCATTAAGCATGGTATACAAACAATCATGATAGCGGGAGGTAGCGATGAATTGTCGGCATCGCAACCGGCTATTTTTGACACCTTATTTGCCACATCACTCCGTAATGATGAACCGCATAAAACGCCAAGGCCTTTCGATAGAGATCGTGATGGTCTGGTTATTGGTGAGGGCGGGGCAAGCTTTGTTCTGGAAGACAGAGACCATGCGCTGAGTCGTGGCGCGCCTATTTATGCAGAAGTCGTCGGATTTGGAACGAACTCTGATGGTTTGCATGTGACTAAACCAGATAGCGATAGTATGCAAATTGCCATGAAGTTAGCGCTTCAGGATGCTGGATTGGCCGCACGGGAAATCGGCTATGTCAGTGCGCATGGTACGGCAACTGAGTTAGGCGATATTGCTGAAAGTCATGCAACGGCGGCTGTTTTAGGGCATAAAATTCCTATTAGTGCCATGAAAAGCTACACAGGCCATACCTTGGGAGCGTGTGGTTCGATTGAAGCTTGGGTTGGGATACAGATGATGAATGAAGGCTGGTTTCACCCAACGGCTAATTTGGATAATATAGACCCCAGATGCGCTGAACTAGATTACATTAGAGATGCTATTCGGTTGTTGGAATGTGAATATCTTATGAGCAATAATTTTGCGTTTGGCGGTATTAATACTTCACTTATTTTTAAACGGTGTTGAAAGAGAACGGGCGCACTATTTAGTTAAAGGCGGAGAATATTTAGCTTGGAAGTAAACTACCTGACTGCAGGGTGATGTGCTGGTTAAGCTAGGGAGCGTCATTTTTAATGTCATAACGGATAGATGGTATTATTTTTAATTGAAGAGGAGAAACGTATGCGTACAGTAATTCGTGGTGTGATTTTTATCATGCTGAGTTTAGTATTGGTGGCTTGTAGTAAAAAATTAACCAAAGAAGAGCTGCCCGTCAATATTTCAGAGGGCGGCATTTATTTCACTCAAGTGGTGATGCATTACGAAAAAAATACCTTTCCAACGACTAATTATCAGGTGGGTATAGCTATCCCTGTTAATACGCAAGTTAAATTGCTGGAGATGGATAAAAATACCATTTCTATAGAGATCGGTAATCCCGCGCAGAAAATAGTGGTTAAAAATATACCTAAGCATACAGGAGATGATATTTACCAAGCGTTTAACAAATTATTTGCTAAACAAAAAGTTAATTTATCCCAGTTTAACGCTTTGGAAAAAGAACATATTGATGCTGGCAATGTCGCTGTAGGAATGCGTAAAAAAGCGGTAACGACGGCTATTGGTTATCCCCCTAGCACCAGAACGGCTAATTTAGACGCTAACGCGTGGGTATTCTGGCGTAACCGATTTAACACCTTTATTGTGAATTTTAAAAACGATAAGGTATCTGATATTGTCGATTAAAGTGTCTGCTCAGAATAGGCAGGCTTCACGCTTGGGGATGTTTAAAGGGATTTTCTTTACCTGTCTATTTTTAGCCTATCCCTACTTAGTCTATAGAGGGATGGAAAATGGCATGAGTTGGCTGTCACCCGTTATAGTTTCAGGGTTTTATTGTCAGCGTGCGTTGGTCTCGCGGCAGTTTCGCACGCAGATATTGAATGCACTGTTCGCTATTGCATTAATACTGGGTGCTTATTATGTGCAGAGCCTCACGGCTAAAATATTGCCAGTGTTGGTGCAACTTATGTTGATGTTTTTTTTTGGACGCACCTTGTTCAAGGATAAGGAGCCGCCTTTTATTGAACGTGTTGTACGTTTGCAATTTCCTGAATATCCACCGGCTGTCAGCCACTATTGTCGGCAATTAACCCAAGTGTGGACGGCTTTTTTTGCCGCTAATGCGGTGGTGTGTAGCGTACTGGCTATTTGGGGATCGGGGTTTTGGTGGGCGCTGTACAATGGGGTGGTCATTTATGCCATGATGGGTGTATTGGGCATTGGAGAATATATCTATCGACGTATTCATTTTGCTGATCTCAGTATTCTTCATCAGGGGATACCCGATCCGAAAGCAACGATCAAAGCAATGATTATTAATGGCCGCAAGGTTTTTATGGATAGAAAGGAGCATTAAGTGAGTAGTAGAACTAGCAGTAAATTTTTAAGTGGAATTGTCCTGTGTTTAGCGACTATTGGCAGCGTTAATGCCGAAGACACCTTGTTGTCATTAATGCAAAAGCTAAAGTCAGCACCTCTGTCAAGAATAAGCTATCAGGAAACGCGTACGCTGAAGTTAATGACCGAGCCTTGGCACGGGAGCGGTTATTTATATTCATTGCCGCCAGATCTTATGATTAGAGAGCAGTTACAACCACAGCGACTATTGATGGGCGTGAAGGGTAACAAAGCACTCTATTTTGACCCTAAAGAAAATGTGCGACATCAAGGTGATTTGGATGGTGATAATGAGTTAAGCGTACCGCTTACTGTGTTCAAGGCATTAGTGAATGCCGATGAGACATTGTTACGCAGTTTATATGACATTGATTTTTCCAGTGAGTCACAAGCTTGGTCGATGAACTTGACGCCTAAGCAAAAAACGGGATCGGTATCAAAAATTGTTGTGTCTGGTTTGTCCGGTCAGCAAGCCAATAAAATCAGTATCACGCAGGAAGATGGTGATGTTAGCAAATTTAGCTTACAGAAAGACGCTGATGGCGCTAAAAATAATGGCGTCATAAATAAGTTGTATCAGGAATTGCTGGGAGAATAATGTGTTGAACTGGCGCATAGTAGGTTTCTATCTGATCCTGCCGTTATTGGCATTAGCGGTTATGGCGGGTGTCCATTTTAAAACGGATTTGTCGGCATTTATTATTGCGGGTGACAACAGTCAAGAAATTTTGCTGGCCAGTGAAATGCAATCAGGCGCGTTATCAAGGCGCTACCTTATTTCTGTCGGCTCGGTAAATCAAAAGGCTGTACCAGAAGCCTTTATGCAAGCGTTGAAAATGCAGTTCAAGGCCATTGATGGCGTGATTGATGTCTGGTCACCTGGACAAAATACGGATGATCCAGAAACCTTACGGGCGCTGTACGGTGCTTATGCAGGTGCGTGGTATAGCTTAAATCCTGAACGTGATTTAGCGCAGCTATTTTCTGAACAGGGTCTCATGCAACGTGCTGAGTTACTGAAAAAATCTTTGCTATCGCCACAAGCAACGGTCGTTAAAAAAATGGCACTGCAAGACCCCTTGTTACTTGTGCTGAATGGCTTTCAGGCGCAGGGCAGCAAAATGCAGCAAACGCTAAAAGAGGAGGGCGCATACCGTAACCTGATTTTGGAAACGACAGTGACGGGTTTGGATGTGCCGCAACAAAAACGTATACAAACTGCTCTTAGTGCTGCTTTTGATATATTCAATAACGCCTCGGCAGAGCATTATCAATTAGAAATGACAGGTGTTCCCGTTTTTGCTGTTGCCACGCAAACTTTAATTCAGGGGGATATTCAATTAGTCAGCTTTTTATCCGCTATTGGTTTGTTGCTATTGTTTTTATTGGTTTTTCGTTCCCATAGTGCCTTGCTACAGGTGTTTAGTATATTGTCCATTGTTATTTTGGCAGCAATACTCATAACGCAACTGGTGTTTGGCTATGTTCACGGTATGACAGTCGCCATAGGTTCAACCTTGGTGGGGATTTGTATCGACTACCCTATTCATGCTATCGCGCACGCGCAGACGGTTAAGCCACAAGACCGACTGGCGGTTATCGCCAGAATTTGGCCCAGTATGGTCTTGGGAGGGCTCACTACCTTGGTCGGGTATATGGTACTAGGGGCATCTGGTTATCCTGGTTTTAAGCAGGTCGCGGTTTATGCGAGTAGCGGCATTATTATTAGCCTGTTGCTAACGCGTTTTGTGTTACCGGGATTGCTGGAAAATCAATCCAGCCGACCATTAAATGTCGCATTAGTCACGCATTGGGTAGTATTTTGCCAGCGCTTTAGACCTTGGCTAATAGGCTTGTTAGTGATTGTGGTTTTAACGTCACTGGTCGGTCTGAAATCATTGCGTTGGATGGACGATATGCAGGAATTGACGCCTGAATTGAATTATCTTAAACAAACTGATAAACGTATTCGGGAGCGGATGACCAGTATTGAGCCGGGACGATTTGTATTAATTGCTGCTCAGAATATCGAGGCGGCATTACAGAAAAGTGAAGCCGTTTATCTGGTATTGGATCAACTTAAGCAATCAAAGCAGTTGACGGAATATTATGGGCTTTATCCGTGGCTATTGTCAGCACAGCAACAACAACTAAATCAAGCCCGCTTGCAAGCGCATTTAACGCCTGCAAATTTATTGCTTTGGCAGCAGGCCTTAACGCAACAAAATTTGTCGGTTGAAAAGCTGGGGCATTTCAATTATGCCAAGACAGAACCGTTGACCTTGAAGCAGGTGCAGGCAACGCCCATAAAAAAACTGCTTGATAATCGTATTGTTCAGGGCGAGCATCAGACTATTATTATGATTTGGTTGGCAGAGCATCAGCCTGATGTTGTTAGGGCGGCATTGGCGAATTTAGACGGTGTGCAATATTTTAGCCAGCGGGATTTGCTCAATAATATGGTGCGGGATTATACCGACAGAGCGCAACGCTTACTGATCGTAGGGTTAGCCATTATCGTATTGTTGATGATGAGCCGTTATAAAAACTGGACGACAACAATACAAACCTTATTGCCTGCCGTGTTGTCTGCCGTTATTGTTCTAGGGATATTATCACTCACTGGCGCGGCGATCAGTTTTCTACATTTAGTAGGATTTCTACTGGTGGTCGCTATTTGTGTTGATTATGGTATTTTTTACCAGGAAAATCGGGGGGGCGATATTGTATTAACGTATCAGGCAATGGGCGCGGCTATGCTGACCAGTGCGTTGGCTTTTGCTTGCTTGATGATTTCAGAGAGCACGTCGCTAAAGATCTTGTCAGGCGTCGTTGTGCTAGGTGTGGTGTTAGGTTTTTTACTTTGTCCGATTATTATCAAATCAAACCATCATCGTGTAACGTGATTTCATTAATCTAAAGCAATGCTCATCTTTATTACCGCTTCATACACATGAATCCTTCACAATTTCACGCGTTTTTCGTTCAGATAGGTTTAATGTTAACGGTCGCTTGGTTTTTTGGTTATCTGCTGAAAAAGCTTGGGCAACCGGTTGTATTGGGTGAATTAATAGGGGGGATTCTACTGGGGCCAACGTTGCTGGGGGCTATCTGTCCCGATATTTATGCCGCGTTGTTTCCCGTCGATAAAGTCATTACCAGCAGTATTGATGCGTTGCTTAAAGTGGGGATGCTGTTTTTTATGTTTGCCGCGGGACTGGAGGTTAATCTCGCCCATTTTCGGCAAAGTAAATGGCTTATTACCTCGACCAGTCTCATGGGGGGGGTGCTGCCTTTCGCGCTGGGTTTCGGCGGGGTTTTCTTGCTGCCAACACTGTGGGGAGAAACGGATCGTCCCTTGTTGCTCGCCTTATTCATGGGAACCGCTTTATCTATTTCAGCGCTTCCAGTGATTGCCAGAATATTAATGGAGATGAATCTGCTGGGTAGTCGAATCGGTATGACCATTATGACCTCGGCGATGATTAACGATTTAATTGGCTGGGTTTTGTTCGCGTTTATATTGCGTAATTTAGGGCGAGCAGATATGAATGGCAATATTTTTGCCACTTTTGGATTGGTGCTTGCTTATACTGCGTTGATTTTGGCCATTGGTCGCTGGTTGGTGCGCCCCATTATGAATAGCGCTCGACTTTTTCAGAATTGGCCGGGCGGCTTACTGACCTTTGTCTCAGTATTGATTGTGTTAGCGGCCGTTGGTGCAGAGCAAGTTGGCATACACGCTATTTTCGGCGCCTTTCTAGCAGGAATGGCTTTAAGCCAAGGTCATGCCCCAGAGCAAAAAAAAACCATCAATTCGATGATCCAGCCTTTTGCCCTAAATTTTTTTGCGCCGCTTTACTTTGTGTCAGTGGGACTAAAGGCTAATTTTTCCAGCCAATTTGATGGCACATTGTGCTTACTGATTTTTCTAATGGCTTGTTTTGGAAAAATGATAGGTGCGGGTATCGGTGCCAGATTAGGGGGGATGTGCTGGCGGGAAGCGCTGGCGGTTGGCGTTGGTCTGAATGCCCGCGGTGCCATCGAAATTATTTTGGCTTCGGTCGCGTTGGAATATCATCTTATTGATCAGCGTATTTTTATAGCGTTAGTGTTAATGGCCTTTTTAACGACGTTGCTAAGCAGTGGACTATTAAAGTACTTGCTTAAATAATCTTAGGACTTTCGCTATGCGCCGGAATAAAGGCGCTGTTGAATGAATCGGATTTGGTGAATTCGTACCATAAGTGCATACCCTTTGTAATGAATGGGTATGCGATTATGTCGAAGCGGATAGAGGCAAGATATGGTAAAAAGTATCCTATTTTCTCAGATAAATAATTTCCTGCCCACGCCGAAATACATCACACGGCGACTGCAAAATCCTCACGCAACTTTTTCATGACGCAAAGAATTTTACTGGCATCT